>JASHRY010000246.1 GCA_030037105.1 Xanthobacteraceae bacterium | reverse complement strand
GAATTTGCCGCGCGCCACCAGCGGGACAAACAACAACCCCTCCGCGTTCGGCGTCAGCTTGATCTGATCCTGACTGGTGAAGTTAAACAGCGATTGGGTGAACGGCGTCTTCTCGAGCGTGCGATTGCCGCCCCCGGCATCAACGATCTTGATTCGCTCCTTGGGCGCATCGAACAGGCCCTCGTACGGCGCCATGATCGATTCCGGCGTGAGCATGCGCGCATTCCAGAAATGCGCGTAATGCCACTCGTCGCCGTATTTGAGCCCGACCCGGGTCAAATCCGGCCCGATCCGCCGGGTGCCGAACAGGTGCGGCACATCGTAGGCGTATTCGCCGGCCTCGCTCACCGGGCCCCAGCGGCGGGTCTCGCCGGTCACCGGACGAACATACTGCGAATGGCAGTACCAGCAGCCTTCGCGCAGATAGACGCGCCGGCCGCGCTGTTGCAGCGGCGTATAGTCGGTGGCCTCGGTCGCCATCCATTTGAGCTGACCGAGATCGGTGCGCACCACCGCGGTCACGTCGGCTGTCCGCGCCGACGGTTCGATCAAGGTGAGGATTCCCTGGGTGAAAACGGCGGCAAAGAAACAGAGTATGCCGGCGACCAGAGCCACAAAGCGCGCAGTCATTCGGCGGGCCCTCCTGCTGGAATGGGGCTCATCGCTCCACGCGGTCCTCTCGGGATCGGTTCATGCGCTTCGGTCCCGCTGGTGAGCGCGGTCATCATCATGTTGAAAACAAGCAGACCCATGCCGACGTCCATGCTCACGCCCGATAACGTGCGCACGAACCAATAGGGACGCATGTGGATGATGCTGTAGACCCATTCGTCGCCGTTCATCCATTGAAAGCCCTGCTGCAGACCGGCGAAGGTCAGCACCAGGCCCATGGTGGTGATGCCGGCCGTGATCAGCCAAAATGACAGGTTGCCCATCGTCCACGACCACAGCTCGCGCCCGCACAAGCGCGGCCAGGTATAGACCAGGCCGCCCATCGCCCAAACCACGAAGGTGCCGAAGACGGTGAGATGCGAGTGCGAGATGACGAAATCGGAGAAGTGGGTGGGCTGCTGGATGACGCGCAGGGCCTCGGTCGAGCCCTGGAAACAGCCGGCGAGATACATCAGCGCGCCCATGATCAGGAACTTCCCCGGCAGATTTCGACCGAAACCCACCCATTTGCCCTTCACCGTGCCGAAGAAGTTCACCAGCACGGTCCACACCGGGATGATCAGCAGCATGGAGGTGACGATCGCGATCGTCTCGGCCCAGTCGGCAATCGGACTGTAAAGATAGTGGTGAATGCCGACGAACGGATAGAACAGCGCCAGCGACCAGAAGCCGACCAGCGAAAGCTTGTGCGCGTAAAGCGGATTGCGCACGGTGAGAGGGAGGTAATAATAGATGATCACGTAGCCTGCAGGCGTGAGCCACAGGCCGACGATGTAATGAATATAAAGTCCGTGGAAGCCGGCGCTGTTGATGCCGTTAATCGTGTAAGGAAGGATAAAGCTTCCTAAAATGAGATTTAACGTGGTCCATACGAAAGCGCCGATGAGATACCAGAGCGCAACATAGAGCGGCGGCTCCAGACGCCGCCCGATGGTAACCAGAAACTGAGCAGTCGCCGTCGCGCAAACGATGAAGATCGGAATTTCGGAATAGAGCGGCAGCTCGCCAGCCTCGAGGCCGTGATTGTCGCCCAATGCCGCTATTCCGATGAGGCCGGCCATGAGGCTCAGATTCCAAACCCAGGCCAGCGGCACGCCCAATTGCGGCCAGGGCACGCGAACGCCACAGAGCCGCGGCACCAGATAATAGCACTCGCCGATAAACAACGCCGAAAAGGCCCCCATGATCACGCCGTTGACGTGGAGAGGCCGCAACCGGCCGAAGGTCAGCCCCAACTGCGAGGTGCCGAGATAGTCCGGAAAATTGAAGAGCCCTGAAATGGTCACGCCGATCGTCGGCGTAATCATCAGCCAGAACATGCCCCAATAGAGCCAAGTTCGCACCACGCGCGCGTCGACCAGTTCATCGAGGTCGACACCGGCGAACCGCCCGCGCAACTGCAACGTTTCCGTCATGACCCCCGCCCGTGTCGTTAATGCGACCTCGCGCAGCAAACGGCCGCCTAGAAAACGACGAGGTCGCGAATGCGCCGACGATCACCCCCAACGCCGGCCTTGCCAACTCTTCAGCCCACCAAGGGGCGGGCCGCAGGGCCCGCCCACCTGTCGAACGAACTAGTACTTGCCGGGGACCAGCACCGAGCCGGTGTTGGACCAGTAGATGTAAGCCTCCAGGGCCTTCATCGCCTCGGATTCGGGATCTATCTTCTCACCCTGGTTCGGTTTCTCGATGCACCAGTTGATCATGTCGCGCAGCGTCGCGAATTGATTCATGCTCACCTGGAACTTCGGGAACGCCATGGGATGGGTGTCGGCGGCAAAGGGATGGCACATTGCGCAGGCCATTCCCGTGGACGAGAGTTTGACCCCCATCTTTTTCGCTGTGTCCTCATCGCCGTGGAACAACAGGTCACCCTTCCGGACCTCGTCCATGAACACCTGCTGGTAGGCCGCCAATTGCTGCGGCGTCACCGGCGTCTTGTTCGCCTTGGCCGGGCCGACGAGAACCGCAGTAGCCAGGAGCGCTGCGGCCACCGAAACGCCACCCGCGATGAGGAATGTCTTTCTGCTAGTCATGGCCCATCTCCCTCAGTATGGCCACATCTTGTCGGCGATTCGTGGCCGCAAGACCTCGTGATAACTCAGCGAAGAGTCCGGCCCCGATATATCCGTGGCAAACACCTGCTTGCGGCCCCACATGACGTACTCGTTGTCATCTCTTCCATCTTTGAAAGTATGAATGTCGTAGCCGACGCCGTCGTAGAAGTCGCCGGGATCGACCCGGATCATCGGCACGGTCAGCTTGGGCACGCCCTCCGGGGCGTAAGGCCACGGCCAAGAGGTCGCCAGCATGCCGATCGAGCGCATGGACCCGATCTCGTTGTAGAGCACTTGATGAACGTGACCGTGGAGGTTGGTGACGTTCTTGTAGGGCTTGAGGATTTCGTTGACGTCGCGCCAGTCGCGGACCCAGAAGTTCCACGGCGGGTAGTACTCGTAAAGCGGATTATGAGTGAAGATGACGACCGGCCTCGACTTGTCCCAGTCGCTGAGCGTCTTCGACAGCCAGTCGAGCCCCTCGCGGCCAACGCCGGCCCACGGACCAGCGACGTTTCCGTCGAGGTCCGCCATGTGATCCATGCGCTCCTCGGGGCTCATCTTCCTCGCCGACCAATAATCGGGCGCGTGGCTGACGGTGTCGAGCCCGATGAACCGCACCCCCTTGTGGTCCATGCTCCAACTGGGCTTGTCGAAGTGCCTGCGCCATTCCGCGCCCAGGTCGTAATACCAATCGTGCTCGCCCGGGATGAATACCTTCTTTGTCTTGATGACCGACAGGAGCTGAATCCCGAGCGCAAGCTCGTTGGCTCTGCCGAGCTGGGCCAAATCGCCGCCGAAGATCAGGAAGTCGGCCGGCGGATCCATGGCCTGCACTTCCTTGGCGGCGCGCTTCACCTTCTCGACGAAACGCGTGTTGACGGATTCCGGGTAGAGGTGAGTATCGGAAATCCAGGCGAACTTGAAAGGCGGCTCCGCCGCGTAGGCCATGTCGACGGTATTGATCAGCGGCCACCATCCGAAAGTCTGCCCGACCGTCGCTGCGCCGGCCAAGCATGACCGGTGGACGAATGTGCGCCGCGTGATCCGCAGTTTGGGGTCGGGACTCACCCCGGGCCGCTGAAGCACCGACGCAATCTCACGTCGTTCACGTTCAAGTTCGGACATGGGGCTTCTCCTCTTGATGAAGCGTCCTTTGACAGGGATTACTTAGACGATTTGACCTCGCAGTCTGTGGGGAACGGGCATGCGCCCATTCCTTATTGCTTCTTCAATTCGATCGTCAGGTTCGTCGACTTTCCGCTGGCGACCGTCACGGTTTGCTGGTTTGGTCCGGTCAAGGACTGGAGCGCCACCAGGTTGTATGTCCCGGGCGGTACGTCGCCGATGCTGAATTTACCGTCGGCGCCGGTGAGCGCGTAGTAGGGATTATCCATCACGTAAATCCAGCCGAGCATCCACCCGTGCGCGTCGCAATCGACGCGGACGGTACCGGGGCGGGTCAAATCCGTAGGAATGCGCTGCCCCTGATTCGGCAACGCCATGTTGAACGCCGTGCGTTTACCGTAGTAACCGTGGGTGTTGTGCAAGACCGGGTCGCTGTTGATGACCACGAGCCGGCCCGCGCGGATCGCCTGCACGTCGGGCTGGAAACGACATTTGATGTTGGTGAGCTCGGCCGGTTTGTCGCTTCCCGCCGGCCAAGCTTTTCCTTTTGTCACGTCGGCCAAGTAGACTACTACGTTCTGAACGGCGTGATCGGGTCCGACCTGAATCAACGGCTCGTCGCGAATGCCGCCGCAGACATCGACATCTTTGTTGGGAATGATCTTCCGGGTCGGAACATCACCGTTATAGATGATCTTACCCTCGATCGTGCCGCCGCCCGAGACCGTGACCGCTTCATAAGCGAATGCGGGGACGACACCCATCACTGCTCCAAAGGTCAACGCGACTACGGCTGCGATGGAGCGCACCTGTTTCCTCACTGGTTCCCCCCTTTTGTAAGGATGAGCTGGGAGGCTGATAATTCAGTCTCGGAGAAATCGGTCGTCGTGAGAAATCAGGAATTCTTATAAAGGCAGTCGCGAATCTAATGAGAATAATCGGATAGGCGCGTTATCCGCACCTCAAGCTTTCATCAAAATTGCTCCTATGTCCTTCTGCGTACAGCCATCTATTCGATTCATGACAGTGCAAATCCGGCAGCGAGAGCCGTCCTCGCGGCGATCATCGTTTGGCAGTTTGCGCAGTGCAGTAATTGGCATCCCTCAGTCGCAAGAGCGACACGTTTCACGGTTAGATCAAGCACATATTGCCGACTTCGGTGGAATACCAGCGTAGCGGATCGATGAGAAGACGATCGATCACGCGAGGCGCACGGTTTCAAGATTGAGAAACTTTGATATCCGAACGCATTGGAATTATACTAGCTCGCATTTGCTGGGCGAACACCATGCTGACTCTTCGGCAGCTTCGGTACCTTGATGCGTTGGCCAGACATGGAAATTTCTGTCGGGCCGCTGAAGAATGCGCGGTGAGTCAGCCGGCGCTTTCCATGCAGATTCGGGAGCTCGAACACGAGCTCGGGGCGGAGCTTGTTGTCCGCCGTCAGGGCCTT
>JASHRY010000038.1 GCA_030037105.1 Xanthobacteraceae bacterium | reverse complement strand
TCGCGGCAAGAAGGTTGCGACCGCGCTCGCCGACCTCGAATTTTCGCGCAAGCGCATCGCCCGCGACGTGCGCAAGTGCCTCGAATCGGCGATCGCCAACGCCGAGAACAATCACGATCTCGACGTCGACGATCTCGTCGTCGTCGAGGCGCATGTCGGCAAGGCGCTGGTGCTGAAACGCAGCGTGCCGCGCGCGCGCGGCCGCGTCGGGAGAATTTTCAAGCCGTTCTCGCACCTCACCATTGTGGTGCGCGAGGTCGAGGCGCAGGCGTAGCGGAGGAGGCGATGGGTCAGAAGGTCAATCCGATCGGGCTGCGGCTGGGCATCAACCGCACCTGGGACTCGCGCTGGTACGCCGGCAAGGCGAGCTACGGCGCGCTCTTGCACGAGGACATGAAGATCCGCGAGGTGCTGATGCAGGAGCTGAAGCAGGCGGCGGTGTCCAAGATCGTGATCGAGCGCCCGCACAAGAAATGCCGGGTCACCATCCATTCGGCGCGTCCGGGCGTGGTCATCGGCAAGAAGGGCGCCGACATCGAGAAATTGCGCCGCAAGGTCGCCGCGCTCACCGCCAGCGACGTGGTCATCAACATCGTCGAAATCCGCAAGCCCGAGCTCGACGCCCAGCTTGTCGCCGAATCGATCGCCCAGCAGCTCGAGCGCCGCGTCGCCTTCCGCCGCGCCATGAAGCGCGCGGTGCAGTCGGCGATGCGGCTTGGCGCCGGCGGCATCCGCATCAATTGCTCGGGCCGGCTCGGCGGCGCCGAGATCGCGCGCATGGAATGGTATCGCGAGGGCCGCGTGCCGCTGCACACGCTGCGCGCCGACGTCGATTACGGTTTCGCCACGGCGTTCACCACCTACGGCACCTGCGGCGTGAAGGTGTGGATCTTCAAGGGCGAGATCATGGAGCACGACCCGATGGCGCAGGACAAGCGCATGGCCGAAGGCGAGGCCGGTCGGCCGCGTCGCGACGCGGCGTGAGCGAGAACGAGAACGAGAACGAGATTCCGAGCACAGGGCGTCCGCCATGCTGCAACCGATGCGAACGAAATTCCGCAAGGCGCACAAAGGCCGTATCCACGGCGTCGCCTCGAGCGCGGTCGCTCTCGCCTTCGGCCAGTTCGGCCTCAAGGCATTGGAGCCCGACCGCGTCACCGCGCGGCAGATCGAAGCCGCGCGCCGCGCCCTGACCCGGCACATGAAGCGCTCGGGTCGGGTCTGGATCCGCATCTTTCCCGACGTGCCGGTCTCCAAGAAGCCGCTCGAAGTGCGCATGGGCTCGGGCAAGGGCAATCCGGAATTTTGGGTGGCGCGCGTCAAGCCGGGCCGCATCCTGTTCGAGGTCGACGGCGTGAGCGCGCAGGTGGCGCGCGAATCCCTGGCGCTCGCCGCCGCCAAGCTGCCGGTCAAGACGCGCTTCGTCGAGCGCATCAGCGGGTAGGGATGTCATGAAGGTGGCCGACATCAGGGCGATGACGATTGACCAGATCGACGACGAGGTGCTCAAGCTCAAGAAGGAGCAGTTCAACCTGCGTTTCCAGCGCGCCACAGGCCAATTGGAGAATACGGCGCGGGTGCGCGAAGTGCGGCGCGACATCGCGCGTTTGAAGACGATTGCGCGGCAGAAGCGCGCAGCCAAGGCTTGAGAGGATCACGGATGCCCAAGCGCAGCCTGCAAGGCGTGGTGGTGAGCGACAAGCAGAACAAGACGGTGGTGGTGCGCGTCGAGCGCCGCTTCACTCACCCCTTGTTCAAGAAGACGGTGCGCCGCTCGAAGAAATATTACGCCCACGACGAGAACAACGAGTTCAAGGTCGGCGACACCGTGTGGATCGAGGAGCACCGTCCGATTTCCAAGCTCAAGCGCTGGGCCGTGGTGCGCGGCGAGAAGAGGAAGGCGTCGTGAGCCTCGATCGGAGCGATTTTCGGGACCGCCCATGATCCAGATGCAGACCAATCTCGACGTGGCCGACAATTCCGGCGCGCGCCGCGTCATGTGCATCAAGGTGCTGGGCGGCTCCAGGCGCAAATACGCCACCATCGGCGACGTGATCGTCGTCTCGGTGAAGGAGGCGATCCCGCGCGGCCGGGTGAAGAAGGGCGACGTGATGAAGGCGGTGATCGTGCGCGTCGCCAAGGACATCAAGCGCCCCGACGGTTCGATCATCCGCTTCGACCGCAACGCCGCGGTGCTCATCAACCCGCAGATGGAGCCGGTCGGCACCCGCATCTTCGGCCCGGTGCCGCGCGAATTGCGGGCGAAGAACCACATGAAGATCATCTCGCTCGCGCCGGAGGTGCTGTGATGGCGGCGCGGATCAGGAAGGGCGACACCGTGGTGGTGATCGCCGGGCGCGACAAGGGCCGCAGCGGCGAGGTGATCGAGGTGCATCGCGACAGCGGCCGCGCGCTGGTGCGCGGCGTCAACATGGTCAAGCGCCACCAGCGCCAGACCGCCGCGCAGGAAGGCGGCATCGTCTCCAAGGAGGCGCCGATCCACCTGTCGAACATCGCGCTCGCCGATCCCAAGGACGGCAAGCCGACGCGCGTCGGCTTCAAATATGTCGGCAAGGGCGACGAGCGCAAGAAGGTGCGCGTCGCCAAGCGTTCGGGAGTGGAGATCGATGGCTGATCCGGACGAGAAGAAGGCACGGAAGGCCGCGCCCGCGCCGCCCGGCAAGCCGGAGCAGGCCGACAAGACGGTCGCCAAGGCGGACAAGGCCGAAAAGGCGAAGGCGGCCAGGGCGGAGAAGGGCGACAAAGGTGCGGCCGACGGCAAGGGCGGCAAGGCGGAGAAGCCGACGGCGCCGCGCGCGCCCGAGCCGCGCGTGCCGGCGCGGCTCAAGGTCGAATTCGAACAGACAATCCGCGGCAAGCTCGCCGCGCAATTCGGCTACAAGAACCGCCTGCAGGCGCCGATCCTCGACAAGATCGTCATCAACATGGGCATCGGCGAAGCGGTCGCCGACCGCAAGAAGGTGGAATCGGCCGCCGCCGATCTCGCGCTCATCGCCGGGCAGAAGGCGGTGATCACCAAGGCGCGCAAATCGATCGCCACCTACAAGGTGCGCGCCGGCCAGCCGATCGGCTGCAAGGTGACGCTGCGCCAGGCGCGCATGTACGAGTTTCTCGACCGGCTCATCAATATCGCGCTGCCGCGCGTGCGCGACTTCCGCGGCCTGAGCCCGAAGAGCTTCGACGGCCGCGGCAACTACACGCTCGGCATTAAGGAGCACATCGTGTTCCCGGAGATCGACTACGACAAGGCCGCCGACATCTGGGGCATGGACATCACCGTGTGCACCACCGCGCGCAGCGACGAGGAGGCGCGCGCGTTGTTGACGGCGTTCAATTTTCCGTTCCGGCAGTGAGGCCCGCCGAGCCTTAAAAGCGGAACCGCTTGGAGAACGAGATGGCGAAGAAGAGTGCGATTGAGAAGAACAACCGGCGCCGCCGGCTGACCAAGAAATTCTCCGGCCGCCGCGCGCGGCTTCGGGCGATCGCCCGCGACCAGTCGAAGCCGGTCGAGGAACGCTTCGCGGCGACGCTGAAGCTCG
>JASHRY010000245.1 GCA_030037105.1 Xanthobacteraceae bacterium | reverse complement strand
CGCCGACCTTGCGGACGCGATAAGGTGCGATGCGCACCAGCGGCCGCTTTGCCGCCGCGAGCGCCAAGTCGCGCGGCGTCGCGGCGACCGCGAAAGGAATGATCTTCACGGTCGCGATCATCTCGCCGGCGACGACCGGCTTATAGGCGGACAATGTCGCCACCGTGATCGCTTCGTCGATGCGGTTGATCCGATCGATTGCGTCCTTGTCGACGACCAGGACGCCGGCCGACCGGGCGAAGAGGTTGGCGCGGCCGGTAAAGGCGCGATCGACCTGCACCCCTTCGCCGGCGATCGCCCTGGCAATCTCGGCCGCCGCCACATCTTCGGAGATGTCGCCCGGTTCGAGGCGCGCCACGACGATGTCGGCGATTCCCTCCGCTTCGAGCGCGGCGACCTCGGCCGCGCCGATCAGCGTGCCCTTCTTGAGCACCAGGGCGCCATGGCGGATCGTGTGCACGGCAGTGCCGCCAATCGCTTCCTTGGGCGAGACCGCTCCGAACTTCATGACACCGCGGCGGCCTCCACCTTATCCGGACGCGAGCGGGGCGGAGGCTCGGCTTGCGATTCCGCGCGCAGCCGCTCGGTGATCTGCGCCATGATGGCGACCGCGATCTCGGCGGGCGAAACCGCGCCGATGGCAAGCCCGATCGGCGCATGGATGCGGGAAATCCCGGTCTCGGTCAGGCCCTGCTGCTTGAGCCGTTCCACGCGGCGCGCGTGCGTCTTTTTCGATCCGAGCGCGCCGATATAGAAGCAGTCGCACGAAAGCGCGTAGGCGAGCGCCGGATCGTCGATCTTGGGGTCGTGGGTGAGCGCGACGAAGGCGGTGTAATGATCGATGCCGAGCGGCGGCAGCGCCTTGTCCGGCCACTCGGCGATCACCTTCACATCGGGGAAGCGCTCGATCGAGGCGAAGGCGGTGCGCGGATCGACGATGGTCACGTCATAACCGAGCAGCTTTCCGATCGGCGCCAGCGCCTGACTGATATGCACGGCGCCGGTGATGACGAGTTGCGGCGCCGGCACATAGACGGTGAGGAACACGCGCCCTTCCGCGCTCTCGACCATGCCGCTCTTGCCGCGACGCAGATGCTCGGCAAGTTCCGACCGCAGCGGATCCCGGCCGATGTCGGCGGCTTTCACCAGCCGCTGTGCGCCGTTGACCACATTGGTGACGACAATCGCCGCACGGCGCGCGGCGCGCTCGCTATTGAGGGCAGTAAGGAGATCGAGCTTCATGACGTGCAATGCGAACAGCGGATCGCGAGTAGCAAAAAGAACGGCATCCGTTCGCTGCCCGCCGCGCGTATCCTCTTCCCTATTCCCTATTCCACCTTTTCCACCAGCACCCGGATCGTGCCGCCGCATGAGAGCCCGACCTTCCAGGCGGTCTCGTCGGCGACGCCGAATTCCAGCATTTTCGGCTTGCCGCTGTCGATGACGTCGAGCGCCTCGGTGACGACGGCGCCTTCGACGCAGCCGCCGGAGACGGAGCCGAGGAAATTTCCCTCCCCGTCGATCACCAGATTGGCGCCGACCGGCCGCGGCGCCGATCCCCAAGTCTCGACCACGGTCGCGAGCGCCACGGCGCGGCCCTGCTTGCGCCAATCCTCGGCGGCTTTGAGAATGTCGTTGTCGGTTGCAAGCATGGACGCCTCCGTTCTTCCAAGATGGGGAGCGAATAGAGAGCAGCGGATAGAGGACCGCGGTAAACTATTCGCTATTCGCCATTCGCTATATTGCTCCGAATATAAGCCGTCACGCCACCTTCTGCATCCAGCTTTTCGGATCGTCGGCCGCGCCGCCGCGCCGAAGCGCGGCCACCAGCGCCGTCATCGATTCCAGATTGTGAACGGGACGGAATTCATCGACATGCGGCAGCATGGCCCTGATGCCGCGCGCGCGCGCTTCGAAGCCTTCGAAGCGCAGCAGCGGATTGAGCCAGACGAGCCGCCGGCATGAGCGGTGCAGTCGATCGATCTCGAAGGCGAGCGACCTGTCGGCGTCGCGCTCGAGCCCGTCGGTGATGAGGAGCACGACGGCCCCCTGCGCGAGCACCCGGCGCGCCCACAGCTTATTGAAGGCACGGAGCGAGGACGCAATCCGCGTTCCGCCCGACCAGTCGGGCACGCTCGCGGAGCAGGCGGCGAGCGCGTCGTCGGGGTCGCGCTCCTTGAGCGCGCGGGTGACGTTGGTGAGCCTCGTTCCGAACAGGAACGTGCTCACGCGCTTGCGCGCGTCGGTAAGCGCGTGCAGGAAGTGCAGGAAGAGCCGCGTGTACTGGCCCATCGAGCCCGATATGTCGAGCAACGCGACCAGCGGCGGCGGCTTCGATTTCGGGCCGATAAAGCGTAAATCGATGAAGTCGCCGCCGCCCTTGAAGCTTGCGCGCAAGGTGCGGCGGATGTCGATCTGACGGCCGCCCGGCTGCGGCGCGAGGCGGCGCGTGCGCACTTCGGCAAGCGGCAGAACGAGGCGCTGCATCGCCGCTCTGGCGGCGGCGATCTCGGCATTCGTCATTTGCGCGAAATCCTTTCGTTGCAGCACTTCGCGTTCGGACGCCGTCATGCGCATGTCAAACTCGACCTCGCGCTCCCGTTTTAATTTGTCGTCGAGGCCGGAAAACAACGCCTCGTGCACGCGCGTCGCGCCGGCCTCGGTCGGCTGCGGCACCGACGGCGCCGACGGCAACATCATCGCCATCAACTGGTCGATATAGCCGCGCCGGCGGAAGAAGATGCGGAACGCCTGGTCGAACAGGAGCGAATGCTCGTGCCGCTTCACGAACACTGCATGCAGCGTCCAGTAGAAATCCTCGCGCGCGCCGAGGCCCGCCGCCTCCACCGCCGCGAGCGCGTCGAGCACCGCGCCGGGACCGACCGGAATGCCGGCAGCGCGCAGCGCGCGCGCGAAGTAGAGGATGTTCTCGGCGAGGCGGCCAGCATTCTCATTCGCGCTGGCTTCCAAATTATTTCCTCCCCCCTTGAGGGGGAGGTCGGCCTGCGAAGCCGGCCGGGAGGGGGATGATGGCTCAGACATGCCTTTATTCAATCAGCTCCCTGAAGCGCTTCGACCCCTCTCCCCACTCTCCCCCGCAAGGAGGGAGGAAATATGGGGCGCCGCCGTCATTCCGCGGCCCTTAGTTCCGACTTCACCTCGTCGAGCAGCTCCTTCACCTTGCCGCCTTCGAAGCGGGCGATGTCGTCCTGATATTTGAGCAAGACGCCAAGCGTGTCGGAGACGGTCGCCGGGTCGAGCGCGACCACGTCGAGCTCGGAGAGCGCGGCGGCCCAATCGAGCGTTTCGGCGACGCCGGGCGATTTGAACAGATCCTGCTTGCGCAGCGCCTGCACGAACGCCACCACCTGTTCGGACAGCTTTTTGTCGACGCCCGGCACCTTGGCGCGCACGATCGCCAATTCGCGTTCGGCGCTCGGATAGCCGACCCAGTGATAGAGGCAGCGGCGCTTGAGCGCGTCATGCACTTCGCGCGTGCGATTCGAGGTGATGACCACCACGGGCGGATGCGCGGCCTTGACCGTGCCCAATTCCGGGATGGTGACTTGAAAATCGTCCAGCACTTCGAGCAGGAACGCCTCGAACGCCTCGTCGGTGCGGTCGATCTCGTCGATCAGCAACACCGGCGCGCCGGCGGCGTCGGGCTCGAGCGCCTGCAGGAGCGGGCGCTTGATCAAGAAACGCTCGGAAAACACGTCGCGTTCGAGCCGCTCGCGGTCGTGCTCGCCCTCGGCCTCGGCGACGCGGATCGCAATCATCTGCGCGGCGTAGTTCCACTCATAGAGCGCGGCGGCGATGTCGAGGCCTTCGTAGCATTGCAGGCGGATGAGTCGCCGGCCGAGCGTCGTTGACAGCACCTTGCCGATCTCGGTCTTGCCCACCCCGGCTTCGCCCTCGAGGAAGATCGGCCGGCCCATCTTGAGCGCCAGATAAAGCACCGTGCCGAGCGAGCGGTCGGCGAGATAATCCGCCTCGGCCAGGAGCGCGACGGTCGCGTCGATCGAGGCCGGAAGCGGGCGGGGCGTGATCTTGTTCATTGGGCTCAATGTAGCCGCCGTCACCGGATTTGTCCTGCTGAATGAACCACGCTCATATAGGGTTTACTGGAGCGTCGTTCCCGGCGCCGCGAAGCGGCGAATCCGGTATCCACAATCTCTACCGCCAAGAGCGGCTCGTTACCGGCAACGCCGCGGACGCTGTGATGATGGATTACAGCCCTCGCTCGCAATGCTCGCTCGGCCGGAACGACCGCTCGCGATCCCGCACTTACTTCTCCGCCGCCTCAGCCACTGCGCGCCGGGCGAGCACGCCGATCAGATGGGCGCGATATTCGGCGCTGCCGTGGATGTCGCTGCTCAGACCATCGGCCGGGACGCTGAGACCTTCGAGCGATTTCGGCGAAAATCGCTTCTTCAACGCCGCTTCGAAGGCGGCGACCCGGAACACGCCGTTGCCGCCCGCGCCGGTGACGGCGACGCGGGCGTCGTTGCCGCGCTTGGCCACGAACACGCCGACCAGGGCATAGCGCGAGGCCTGGTTGCGGAACTTCTGGTAGGCCGCCTTCTTCGGTATGGGGAAGCTCACCTTGGTGATGATTTCCGCCGGTTCCAGCGCGGTCGAGAACAGGCCGGTGAAGAAATCATCGGCCTTGATGCGGCGCTTGTTGGTGATGATGGTGGCGCCGAGACCGAGACACGCGCCCGGATAGTCGGCGCTCGGATCGTTGTTGGCGATCGAGCCGCCGATCGTGCCCATATGGCGCACCGCCGGATCGCCGATCATGCCGGCGAGCTTGGCCAGCACCGGAATGGCCTGCTGCACCACCGGCGAGGTGTGCACGTCGGCATGGCGCGTCATCGCCCCGATGACGAGCGAGCGGCCGCTCGCCTCGATGCCGGCCAATCCTTCGATGCGGGAGAGGTCGATCAATTGCGACGGCCGGGCGAGACGGAGCTTCATCGTCGGCAGGAGCGTATGGCCGCCGGCGAGCAGCTTGGCGTCCGCGTCTTTGCCGAGCATGCTGACCGCCTGCCGCAACGTCTGCGGACGATGAAAGGTGAAGCTGTACATTACAGTGCTCCTTTATTTTTATGTTCACGCGGCTCGCGGCATCGACCTGCCCGACTTCTGCAGCGCCGCCCACACCGCCGGCGGCGTCGCCGGCATGGCAATGTCTTCGGTTCCGATCGCATCGGTGATGGCGTTGATGACGGCGGCCGGGGCCGCAATCGCGCCGGCTTCGCCGCAGCCCTTGATGCCGATCGGATTGGACGGGCACTTGGTGACCGTCGTATCGACCTTCAGCGCCGGCAGGTGATCGGCGCGCGGCATGCAGTAATCCATGAACGAGCCGGTGACGAGCTGGCCGTCCCGATCATAGACCGCGCCCTCGCACAGCGCCTGGCCGACGCCGTGGGCGACGCCGCCATGCACCTGGCCCGCGACGATCATCGGGTTGACGACCACGCCGAAATCATCGACCGCGGTCCAGGCTACGATCTCGGTGTTGCCGGTCTCCGGATCGACCTCGACCTCGCAGATATGGCAGCCGGCGGGGAAGGTGAAATTGATCGGATCCCAGAATGCGCCCTCCTTGAGTCCGGGCTCCAATTCCTGGCCGGAGAACTTGTGGGCGATATAGGCGTTGAGCGCGACCGCGCCCCACTCGACCGACTTGTCGGTGCCGGCGACCTTGAATTTCCCGTCCTTGAACTCGATGTCGCCCTCCGCCGCTTCCAGCAGATGGGCGGCGACTTTCTTCGCCTTGGCCTCGACCTTGTCGAGCGCCTTGACGATCGCCGAGATGCCGACCGCGCCGGAGCGGGAGCCGTAAGTGCCCATGCCGAACTGCACCTTGTCGGTGTCGCCGTGCACGACCGAGACGTTCTCGATCGGAATGCCGAGCCGGTCGGACACGACCTGCGCGAAGGTCGTCTCGTGCCCCTGGCCGTGGCTGTGGGTGCCGGTGAGGATTTCCACGGTGCCGACGGGGTTGACCCGCACCTCGGCGGATTCCCAAAGGCCGACGCCGCAGCCGAGCGAGCCGACCGCCTGCGAGGGCGCAAGGCCGCAGGCTTCGATATAGGTCGAGAAGCCGATGCCGCGCAGCTTGCCGTGGCGCGCCGCCTCGCGCTTGCGCTTGGCAAAACCCTTGTAGTCGGCAAGCTCCAACGCCTTGTCGAGCGAGGCGCCGTAGTCGCCGGCGTCGTAGCAGAGCAGGACCGGCGTCTGGTGCGGAAACGAGGTGATGAAATTGGCGCGGCGGAAGGTCGCCGGATCGCTGCCGGTCTCGCGGGCGGCAAGTTCGACGAGACGCTCGACGACAAAGGTCGCCTCCGGGCGCCCGGCGCCGCGAAGGGCGTCGACCGGCGCGGTGTTGGTGTAAACCGCGTCGACTTCGGCGTAGATGTTGGGGATGTTGTATTGTCCCGACAACAGCAGCGCGTACAAATAAGTCGGAACGCATGACCAGAACAAGGAAGGGTAAGCGCCCATATTGGCGATGGTGTGGACGCGCATGCCGGTGATCTTGCCGCCGGCATCAAGTGCGAGCTCGGCGTGGGTGACGTGATCGCGGCCATGAGCATCGACGAGGAACGATTCGCTGCGGTCGGCGGTCCATTTCACCGGTCGGCCGATTTTTTTCGCGGCCCAAAGGCAAACCGTCTCTTCGGCGTAGATGTAGATTTTCGAGCCGAAACCGCCGCCCACGTCGGGCGCAATGACGCGCAGCTTGTTCTCGGGCGCGATGCCGGCGAAAGCGGAGAGCACGAGCCGCGCGGCATGCGGATTCTGGCTGGTGGTGTAGAGCGTGAAGGATTCCACGCCGGAATCGTATTCGCCGACCGCGCAACGTGGCTCGATCGCGGCCGGGATTAATCGGTTGTTGACGAGGTCGATCTTGGTGACGCGGCTCGCCGCGGCAAAGGCGCCGTCGGTTGCCGTCTTGTCGCCGAGGTGCCAGTTGAACACCGTGTTGTTCGGCGCAAGGTCGTGAATCTGCGGCGCGCCGGGCTTGGCCGCCGCTTTCGGATCAACGACCGCGGGCAGCACGCCATAATCGACGACGATCTTCTCGGCGGCGTCGCGCGCCTGGGCGCGGCTCTCGGCGATGACGACGGCCACCTCGTCGCCGACGTAGCGCACCTTGCCGTGCGCGAGCGCCGGGCTCGGCGCCGCCTTCATTGGCGAACCGTCCTTGGATGTGACCGTCCAGCCGCAAATGTGGGCGCTGACCTTGTCGGCGGCGGCGTCCGCGCCGGTCAGTACCGCCAATACGCCCGGCATCTTGGCCGCGGCCTTGCTGTCGATCGATTTGATCGTCGCATGGGCGTGCGGCGAGCGCAGAAAATAGGCATAGGCCTGGCCGGGCCGGTTGAGGTCGTCGGTATAATGGCCCTTGCCAGTGATGAAACGGTTATCTTCCTTCCGGCGCACCGCAGCGCCGATCCCTATCGCGCTCATGAGTGTTCCTCCGGCGGTTTGTTGCTGACGCCGCCGTCTATTGCGCAGCTTCGGCCGCCACGTCCGGACCGCGCATGGCGCGCGCGCCAGCGGCGATCGCCTTGACAATATTGTGATAACCGGTGCAACGGCAGATGTTGCCTTCGAGCTCCTCGCGGATGGTGCGCTCGTCGAGGTCGTGACCTTTGCGGCGCACCATATCGACCGCGGTCATGATCATGCCGGGGGTGCAATAGCCGCATTGCAGTCCGTGGTTCTCGCGGAAGGCTTCCTGCATCGGATGCAGCGGGCCGTCAGCCGCGGCCAGACCTTCAATCGTAAGCACGTCGGCGCCTTCGAGCTGTAGGGCGAGCACAGTGCACGACTTGATCGCTTTGCCGTTGATGTGGACGACGCAGGCGCCGCATTGCGAGGTGTCGCAGCCGACATGGGTGCCGGTGAGCCGCAGATGCTCGCGCAAAAATTGCACCAGGAGCGTACGCGGATCGACATCGGCGGTGACGGGTCTGCCATTCACCGTCAGGGAAACGGCTGTCATAAATGCCTCCTCAATTCCCTCAAACACTTATTCGCAGGGCGGCTCGCGGCCGCTGGCTACCGCCCGGGCAGAATCGCGGCCTTCCCGCCCGGTTCCACCTTGGAACCACGCAAATCTGAACCGCCGACCCACTTCCGGTCAAGGGAGTTTGCGCGCGCCACAGATGCTTTGCTGCCGCATAGGCACGCGTGGGCGGCAGCGGCCTTCTCAGGACTCCTTCGGATTGACCGCAGCCGCGAACTTCTCAAAAAACTCGTCGGCAATCTTCTTGGCGGCGCCGTTGACGAGGCGCTGGCCAAGCTGAGCGAGCTTGCCGCCGATCTGCGCCTCGACCGCGTAGCTGAGCAATGTGCCGGCGTCCTGCGGCACGAGCTTGACGGTCGCCCCGCCCCGGGCAAAGCCGGCAACGCCGCCGTCGCCCTGACCGGAAATCTTGTATCCGTTCGGCGGATCGAGATCGGACAGGGTCACCTTGCCTTTGAACGTCGCCTTGACCGGTCCGATCCTGGTGGTGGCGACCGCCTGGAACTCGGTATCCGACAATTTGTCGAGCTGCTCGCAGCCGGGAATGCAGGCCTTGAGCGTCGCCGGATCGTTGAGCTTCTCCCACACGATCTCCCGCGGGACCGCAAGCTGATATTCGCCGCTCATCGTCATCGCCATTTGCCGTCACTCCCGGCTGCCCGCTGCAACCTTTCGCTTACCGCCTCGCGCGGCGGCTGGAAAGGCCGTTGTCGCGTGCCGCCGGGGCCGACGGCTGACGCAGGACGGCCGCACGCCGAAGCGATCCCGGAGCGAAGGACGTTGTGGCGGCCTGGTATTTTGTGATTGGCTCACGGGCGACGCCCCGACGCATGGGAGGCCTTCATGAGCGGCGGTCATCCGGTGACCAGGGATCTTGGCGCCGTCTTTGATGCCCACGTCAAAGCGGAGTTCGTCGATATGGACGTTGCCGCCGCGATGGCGACGATGACGGCGGAACCCTACGTCACGCATGTTCCAACCTTGACGGGCGGCACCGGCCGCGCGCAGGTGGAGCAGTTCTATCGCGACTATTTTGTCGGCCATTGGCCGGAGGACGTCGACGTAAAGCCGCTGTCGCGCACGGTCGGCGGGAACCGCGTCGTCGACGAGCTGATCGTCAGCTTTACCCATGACCGGGAAATCCCCGCCTATTTGCCCGGCGTAGCGCCGACCGGCCGCAAAGTGGCGCTGCCGCATGTCGTGGTCATGGGCTTCGACGACAGCGGGCACATCGCCTACGAGCACATCTATTGGGATCAGGCGGCCCTCCTGGTACAGATCGGACTGCTCGATCCCGCGCTCCTTCCAGTCTCAGGCGCCGAACAGGCAAGGCGCCTGCTGGACCCGACACAGCCCGCCAATGAAATAATAGACCGGAGGCGCCCCCCTGCCCGATCCGTTTAGCCAGCCGCCACTTTATAATGAGTTGTAGTGAGTTGCGGCCGGCAGAGGGGAAAGGGAAGAAGATCAATGCCCGATATCGCCACCGACGACGGCTGCACGATTCACGTGGAGGTCGAAGGGCCGCCACACGCTCCGGTTCTGATGCTGTCGAATTCGCTCGGCACCGACCTCTCCATGTGGGACGACCAGATCGCGCCGTTCACGCGCCACTTCCGCCTCGTGCGCTACGATCGTCGCGGCCACGGTCGGTCGGGCGTGCCGCAAGGGCCCTATACGATGGCGCGGCTCGGCCGCGACGTGCTTGCCATCCTCGATGCGTTGGGCATCGAGAGGATCAATTGGTGCGGGCTGTCGATGGGCGGGATGGTCGGCCAATGGCTCGGCGCCAACTCCGCGCACCGTATCGACAAGCTCATTCTCTCCAACACCGCCTGCTATTATCCCGACAAGGCATTATGGAACGGCCGCCTCAAGACGGTGCGCGAAAAAGGATTGGCGGGCATCGTCGACGCCAACATGGAGCGCTGGTTCACCAAAGGATTCCGCGAACGGGTGCCGCAGGCGATCGAACGGATGCGGCAGATGTTTCTCGCGACCAATCCCGACGGCTATATCGGCTGCGGCGAGGCGATCCGCGATATGGATTTGCGCCCGCTGTTGGCGAAGATCACCGCGCCGACGCTCGTGATCGCAGGCCGGCACGACATCGCCACGCCGCTCGACGGCAATGAGTTCATCCGGGCGCATATTCCCGGCGCCCAGCTCGCCATGCTCGACGCCGCGCATATTGCCAACGTCGAGCAGTCGCAGGCCTATGCCGACGCCGTGCTGGGATTTTTGCTTTCGCAGCCGGGTTGAGCGGAGCGCAACCCGGGAACGATCGAGCGGCGCAAACGCCGCTCAAGGTTTTCGCTGACGCTTCATCCGGGCCACTCGCACACCTACCCGCCACGCAGATCGCGGAATTCATGCGGTGTCGTACCCGTATGCTTGCGGAAAAAACGGGCGAAGTGCGAAGGATCGGCGAAAGCAAGCTCTTCGGCGATATCCTGGATCGGCTGCAGGGTGAAGACGAGCTGGCGCTTGGCTTCGGTGAGCAGGCGCTGGCGGATGAGATGGCCGGCGGTGACGCCGGTTGCGCGTTTGACGTGGTCGTTGAGCCGGTCGACCGTCATCGCGAGCTTTTCGGCATAGAAGCCGAGCTGATGCTCGGTGCGAAAGAATTCCTCGACCAGCGCCCGTAGCCGCACGACGGTGGCATCGGCCGGCTGCAAGGTGACGCTGCCCGTGCGCGCGTGGCTCGCAGCGAGCCGCACCACGCCGATGGCGACGAGGGCGAGCAGACCGCGCATCGCCAGTCGATATCCGTCGCGCGCCAAGCTGCCTTCTTCGAACAGCTCGGCGCACAGCGCCGATAGGCGCCGGCACTCCGCCTCCTCGCCGATCGGCACGATCGGTTGCGCGGCGAGCGCGCGCAACCGCGAGAGCGGTTCGCCGGCGCGGTCGACGAGCGCGCCGGCCACGTCCTCGGTGAAGGTCAACACCCAGCCGGCGGTGACCTTCGGCTCGAAGCGGAATCCATGGGCGATGGTCGCCGGGACGACGATTGCGGCAGGCGCGGTGAACGTCAGCCGCGCCGCTTCGAACGTCATCTCGCCGCCGCCGCGCTCGATCAGCAGAATCTGAAACAGGTTGCGATGGCGATGCGCTCGAATGGTCCAGTCATGGATGGAAGACCGCGAGACGATGGTCTCGACATGGAGGAAGTCGAACGCCTGATCGTCCGGCGGATCCCCGTAGAGATGAAACAACGGCAGCGGGTTGGCCATGGCCCAAGCATAGGCCGATTGCGCCGAAGAAAAAAACCGCTGCGGCCGCGCAATGCCGGCTTTACGCACAGCGGCGGCCCGCTTGAAACGGGCCGCCGCTTTCCGACACGATCCCTCAGCGGTTAAATCCGCGCTGCTGTGGGCCGCGGTGCTCGCCACCTTGGCCGGGCTTGTTCTGGCCGCCCTGTTGCTCGCCAAGCTTCTGCTGCTCGCCAAGCTTCTGCTGGCCGCCGCCTTGATGCTGCTGACCGGGTTTGTGCTGGCCGCCACCGTGCTGCGGGTTGCTGTGCTGCTCGCGGCGGGGGTTCTGCTGTTCGTTCGCCATTGGACGCTCTCCGATCGTTTCGAGGGTTTGGCACCATGCCCCCGGCCGATGGGAGACAACCCGTGAAGCCTGCGCCGGTTCCTGTTGCTTGGCGTAAATTGTGTCCAACGCCTTGAAATTCCAGGAAGACGTGTCAGGCCGTGCTCAAGGCCGCGGCCGCACGGCGTTTGCCGCAGGGAGACGCCCCTGTTAAGACGCAGTGGCGGATTCGGGAGGCGGCGGACGCATGGAATACTTCGTCCAGCAGCTCATCAACGGGCTTACGCTCGGTTCGATCTACGGCCTGATCGCCATCGGCTACACGATGGTCTACGGCATCCTCGGCATGATCAATTTCGCCCATGGCGACATTTTCATGGTCGGCGCCTTCACCGCGCTGATCGCCTTCCTCGTGCTCGTCGCCGTCGGCGTGAGCGCCGTGCCGCTGGCCTTGTTCATCGTGCTTCTTGTCTCCATGGCGCTCACCGCGCTCTACGGCTGGACCGTCGAGCGCATCGCCTACCGGCCGCTGCGGCATTCGTCGCGGCTGGCGCCGCTCATCTCCGCGATCGGCATGTCGATCATCCTGCAGAACTACGTGCAGGTCGCCCAGGGTGCGCGGGTGAAGCCGCTGCCGCCGCTCGTCCATGGCGGCTACACGCTGCTGCAGGGCAACGATTTCGCCGTGCGTCTGTCCAACATTCAAATCATCGTGGTGGTCACTACCTTCGTGCTGATGGCCGGCTTCTCCTTCTTCGTCGCGCGCACCCGGCTCGGCCGCAACATGCGCGCCTGCGAGCAGGATTTGAAGATGGCGGCGCTGCTCGGCATCGACGTCGACCGGACCATCTCGCTCACCTTCGTGATCGGTGCGGCGCTCGCGGCGGTCGCCGGGCTGATGTTCCTGCTCTATTACGGCGTCGTCGATTTCTTCATCGGCTTTCTCGCCGGCGTGAAGGCGTTCACCGCCGCCGTCCTTGGCGGCATCGGCTCGCTGCCCGGGGCGATGCTTGGCGGCATCCTGATCGGGCTCATCGAGACGTTGTGGTCCGCCTATTTCTCGATCGAATACAAGGACGTCGCCGCATTCGCGATCCTCATCATCGTGCTCATTTTCCTGCCGACGGGCATTCTGGGCCGGCCGGAGGTCGAGAAGGTGTGAGCGAGCGGGGACCGCGCGTGCCGCGCCAGAGCGGGCGCTTCAACCCGCGTGAGGTCCTCGCCGCGGCGAAGGAAGCGGCCGTCGCCGCGCTGGTGGCGCTCGGTCTGTTCGTGCTGTTGATCGGCGTTCGCACCGATCAGGGACCGACCGGAGCGCTGGTGCTCAGGACGCGCTTCGGCGCGCTCGCCGCAATCGTGGCCGCAGTCTTTGTCGGCAGGCTCGTGCTGGCGTTCGCCCGGCGCCAAGCGAACCTCTCGATCGATCGGCTGGTGCCTGCGGCGCTGCGGGCGGCTCTCTCGGGCCTGAGCGGCTATGCCGCGGCCGCCTTTCTCGCTTTCGCGCTCACCGTTCCGATCATCTTCTACACCGACCGCTATCTGCTCGATCTCGCCATTCTCATCGTCACCTATACGATGCTCGGCTTCGGCCTCAACATCGTGGTCGGCCTCGCCGGCCTGCTCGATCTCGGCTACGTCGCCTTCTACGCGGTCGGCGCCTATTCCTACGCGCTGATCGCGCAGCATTTCGGGCTCTCGTTCTGGATCTGTTTGCCGCTCGCCGGCATTCTCGCCGCCTTCGCCGGCCTCATCCTCGGCTTTCCAGTGTTGCGGCTGCGCGGCGATTATCTCGCCATCGTCACGCTCGGCTTCGGCGAAATCATCCGCCTCATCCTGCTCAACTGGCAGGATTTGACCGGCGGGCCGAACGGCATTTCCGGAATTTCGCGGCCTTCGTTTTTCGGCTTGCCCTTCAACTCGACCGCCCACGGCTTTGCCGCGACCCTCGGACTCGCCTATTCGCCGACGCATCGCATCGTGTTCCTCTATTACATTATTCTCGCGCTCGCGCTCGTAACCAACTGGGTGACGCTGCGGCTGCGACGGCTGCCCATCGGCCGCGCCTGGGAGGCGCTGCGCGAGGACGAGATCGCCTGCCGCGCGCTCGGCATCAACACCACCACGACCAAGCTCACCGCCTTCGCCATGGGCGCGATGTTCGGCGGCTTTGCCGGCGCCTTCTTTGCCACACGGCAAGGCTTCATCAGTCCGGAATCCTTCACCTTCGGCGAATCGGCCCTAGTGCTGACGATCGTCGTCCTCGGCGGCCGGGGCTCGCAGCTCGGCGTCGCCGTCGCCGCCACCGTGATGCTTGGCGGCTTCGAATTCTTCCGCGAGTTCGCGCAATACCGCATGCTGGTGTTCGGCGCCGCCATGGTCGCCATCGTGATTTATCGGCCGCGCGGCCTCGTGGCGACGCGCACGCCCTCGGTGTCCCTCGGCGCGCGCAAGGATATCCCGGCCGCGATCGCGGGCGGCGCGCGCACGGAGACGCCGGCATGAGCGCGGCGCGAATCCTCGACGTCGAGCACGTGACCATGCGCTTCGGCGGGCTCCTCGCCGTCAGCGATCTCTCCTTCTGCGCGCGCGTGGGCGAGATCACGGCGCTGATCGGACCGAACGGCGCCGGCAAGACCACGCTGTTCAACTGCATCACCGGTTTCTACAAGCCGACGATCGGCAGATTGCTGCTCACCCACGCCGACGGTTCTTCGTTCCTGCTCGAGCGCCTGCCCGAATTCCGCATCGCGCGGGAGGCGCGCGTCGCCCGCACGTTCCAGAATGTGCGGCTGTTCGCCGGCATGACGCTGCTGGAGAATCTCCTGGTCGCCCAGCACAATGCGCTCATGCTCGCCTCCGGCTTTACCGTGCTCGGCCTGCTCGGCTCGCGCGGCTATGCCCGCGC
>JASHRY010000244.1 GCA_030037105.1 Xanthobacteraceae bacterium | reverse complement strand
CGAAGGGCATCGCCGGAATCGTCGTCGACGGCGCGGTGCGCGACATCGCCGGACTGCGCGCGCTCGCATTCCCGGCCTTTGCGCGCAACGTGACGCCGCGCACGTTCCACTATCCCGCGGGCGTCGACCATGGCGCCGTGAATGTGCCGATCGCCTGCGGCGGGGTCGTGGTCACCCCCGGCGATATGATCGTCGGTGACGAGGACGGCGTTATCGTGATCCCGCGCGCCGTCGCCGCCGAATTGGCCGACACCGCGTTGGCGTATTTCGAGAAGGAAACAGCGAAGAAGAAAGCATTTGCGCGCGGCGAGATACCGACCGGAATTGCGGCCGACGAGCTCCGCCAGCGCGGCTATCGCTTCATCTAACCAGGCGTTCGTCCATCACGGCTTTTAACTGGTGGCGACGGAGAGGCGATGGAGGCATGGCGCACTGATTTCGCCGTCCTTCGCCACGAGCCGGTCGCGCCGGATTGGGCCGCAGCAACGGCCGGACCCAAATGCCGCCTAGAACTTCTCCAACTGGCGATGCTCGGCACGGATCCAGCGCACCGTGCCGGTCGCCGAGCGCATCACCACCGTTTCGGTCTCGATGGTATGGTTGCCGAACTTGACCCCGTGCAGCATGCGGCCGTCGGTGACGCCGGTCGCGGCGAACAGGCAATCGCCGCGCACCATGTCCTCGATCCGATATTTGCGCCGCGGATCCGCAATTCCCATTTTGACGGCGCGCGCGCGCTTCTCCTCGGTGTCGAGCACGAGGCGGCATTGCATCTGGCCGCCGATGCAGCGCAGCGCCGCGGCCGCGAGCACGCCCTCGGGCGCCCCGCCGATGCCGAGATAGATGTCGATTCCGGTCTTGTCCGGTTCGGCGGTATGGATGACGCCGGCGATGTCGCCGTCGGTGATCAGGCTCACCGCGGCGCCGGCCTTACGCACCGCCGCGATCAGGTCGGCGTGGCGCGGGCGGTCGAGAATCATGGCGGTGATGCCGTGCGGGCGCACGCCCTTGGCCTTGGCCAGATTGAGGATGTTGTCGCCGGCCGGGGCGTCGAGATCGACCACGTCTCTAGGGTAACCGGGACCGACCGCGATCTTGTCCATGTAGATGTCCGTCGCGTGCAGGAGCGTGCCGTCCTCGGCCATGGCGAGCGTGGCAATGGCGCCCGGCATGTTCTTGGCGCAGAGCGTCGTGCCTTCGAGCGGATCAACGGCAATGTCGACTTTGAAGCCGGCCTTGGAGCCGACCCTCTCGCCGATGAACAGCATCGGCGCTTCGTCCATCTCGCCCTCTCCGATCACGACCGTGCCGTCGATCGGCAGATTGTTGAGCTCGCGGCGCATGGCGTCGACCGCGGCCTGGTCGGCGGCCTTCTCGTCGCCGCGCCCGCGCAACCGCGCCGCATTGACCGCCGCCCGCTCGGTCACGCGCACGATCTCCAGCGAGAGAATGCGCTCGAGCATCAGGGCGTGCGGAACAGTGATCGAGGCCATCGTCCCTCTCGTTCGGATTGCTGCGCCGCCACGGCGGCCTAGCACCTGGAATCACCGAAGAGTGTTTCGCACAGCGAGCGGCCTGCGACCCCCTCCTCGGGGTCCCCGTCGCGCTCGCGCGACGGGGTGCCCCCGGTCCTCCCCCTTTCAGGCGGTGGAAGAAGAAGCGGGCCGACTTTCCGTCCCACTGAATCGGTTTTTACTCCCGCTGAAGGGAGGGTTAGGGACGGGGTCTGCCGAGTCAAAGATTCCTCCTGAATCAGCGAATACCGAAAACGGTCCCTAGTTCTTCTCGATGCGGATCACCTGCGGCCGCCCCGAGATTACACGGTCGCGGCGCACCGCGGCGAGCGCCTTGCGCACCGCGTCCTCGCTCGTGGCGTAAGTGATCAGGATGACCGGAACCGGGTCACCGGTATTGCCGGATCGACTGGCGCGCGGCGCCGTGCGGACTTCGTGGCGTTGCATGATCGACTCGAGCGAGATGCGCTGCTGCGCCAGCCGCCGCGCAATGGTGGCGGCGCTGCCGGGGCGATCCCGCGCCAGCAGACGGATATAGTAGCCGCCTTCGTGGCGCTGCATCGGCGCCTTGCGGATCGTGGTCATGCGCGCCGCCGGACGGCCGAACGGCGGCGTGCGTACTCCGCGCGCAATATCGGCGAGATCGGAAACGACGGCCGAGGCCGTCGCCATGCCGCCGGCGCCCGGTCCAACCAGGGTGATGGGGGCAAGGCCGTCGGCATCGACCGTCACCGCGTTGGTCACGCCCATGACCTGGGCGATGGCGGTCTCCCTCGGCACCATGGTTGGATGCACGCGCTGCTCGATCCCCGCTTCGGTCCTCACCGCCACGCCGAGGAGTTTGATGCGGTAGCCGAGCTCGTCCGCGGCGTCGAGATCGGCGGGCGTGATCGAGGAAATGCCTTCGACATAGACCGCCTCCGGATCGATCTTGGTCCCGAATGCGAGGCTCGCCAGGATCGCAAGCTTTTGTGCGGTGTCATGGCCCTCGACGTCGAAGGCCGGATCCGCCTCCGCATAGCCGAGGCGTTGCGCATCCTGCAGGCATTCCTCGAACGCCAGCCGGTCATGTTCCATGCGCGAAAGGATATAGTTGCAGGTGCCGTTGAGGATGCCGTAGATGCGCGTAAATGAGCTGCCGTTCAATCCTTCGCGCAGCGTCTTCACGATCGGGATGCCGCCGGCGACCGCCGCCTCGAAGTTGAGCGCGGCGCGATGCCGTTCCGCAAGCACGGCGAGCCGGTGACCGTGGCGCGCGAGCAAAGCCTTGTTGGCGGTCACGACCGGCTTGCCGGCCGCAAGCGCAATCTCCACCGCGCGCTTGGCCGGGTCGCCGGCGCCGCCGATGACCTCGACCAGGACGTCGATCGACGGATCGCGCGCCAGCGCCACGGGATCGGCAACCCAGCGGAATTTCTTCAGATCGATTTCGCGCTTCTTGCCGCGCGAGCGGGCGCTGAGCGCGACGACCTCGATCGGGCGGCCGCAGCGCGCCGCGAGCTTGTCGCGTCCCTCCTGCAACAGGCGCAGCACGGCCGTGCCGACGGTTCCCACTCCGGCAAGACCGACTTTCAGCGGCTCGGCCATGAACGCTTGCAACCGGCGGTAGGGCGACGCCCGGCTAACGTCGCGTCGCGAGGGGAACGACGTTGTGCAGCATTTCCTGCCCGGTTTCAAGAAAGCGCCGGATGTTGCGCGCGGCCTGGCGGATACGCTGCTCGTTCTCGACGAGCGCGATGCGCACATGGCCCTCGCCGTGTTCGCCGAAGCCGGCACCGGGCGACACCGCCACGCTCGCCTTCTCCACCAGCAGGGTGGAGAATTCAACGCTGCCGAGCGACCGGAACGGTTCGGGAATCGGCGCCCAGGCGAACATCGAGGCCCGCGGCGGCGGCACCTGCCAACCGGCGCGCGCGAACGACTCCACGAGCGCGTCGCGGCGGCGCCGGTAGGTCGCGCGCATGTCATGGATGCAGTCGTCGGGGCCGTTGAGCGCCGCCGTGGCGGCGACCTGAACCGGCGTGAATGCGCCGTAGTCGAGATAGGATTTCACCCGCGCCAGCGCCGCGATGATGCGCTCGTTGCCGACGGCAAAGCCGACGCGCCAACCGGGCATCGAATAAGTCTTCGACATCGAGGTGAATTCGACGGCGACATCAACGGCGCCGGGAACCTGCAGGACCGAGGGTGGCGGGTTGCGGTCGAAATAAACCTCGGCATAGGCGAGGTCGGACAGCACCAACAGCGCGTACTTCTTCGCGAAGGCGACGAGGTCGCGGTAGAAGTCGAGATCGGCGACGCATGCCGTCGGGTTCGACGGGTAGCACACGACGATGGCGATCGGCTTGGGAATGGAATGCAGCACGGCGCGTTCGAGCGCGGCAAAGAAGGCGGCGTTCGCTTCGACCGGCACCGAGCGGATGGCGCCGCCGGCCATGAGGAAGCCGAAGGCGTGTATCGGATAGGTGGGATTGGGAACGACAATGATGTCGCCCGGCGCGGTGATCGCTTGGGCGACGTTGGCAAAGCCCTCCTTCGAGCCGAGCGTGGTGACGATCTGCGTTTCGGGATTGAGCTTCACGCCGAAGCGGCGCGCATAATAGGCGGCCTGCGCGCGGCGCAGTCCCGGTATCCCCTTGGAGGCCGAATAGCGGTCGGTGCGCGCTTTGCCGACGGTCTCCTTGAGCTTCTCGACGACGTGCGCGGGCGCCGACAGGTCGGGATTGCCCATGCCGAGGTCGACGATGTCGGCGCCGCTATTGCGCGCCGCCGCCTTGGCGCGGTTGACCTGTTCGAACACATAAGGCGGCAGCCGGCGGATGCGGTAGAAGTCTTCCATGGATGTCCCGGTGGCGTCGATACCGACGACCTCCTCAACTCTTATCACGGCTTGGCGCCGGCACCAGCGCCGGTGCTCGGCGTGGCGCCGGATGCGGTGGCCGGGGCGGGAGCAGCCGAATTCGTCGGCGTCGCGGACGCGGCGGCGTTGTCGGCGGCGACCGTCGCCGTCCCCTGCTGTTCCACGGCCTGCGCCTCGGTGCCCAATTGGTCACGCTGGTTCAAGAGATTATCGGTCACCTCCTTGACTTGATCCGGCGTGAGCGTCGTATCGGTGCGCGGGGCGGGCATGTCGTGGACCGCCGGAAAAATAGCTTCGGAGCAACCGGATACGAGGAACGCCACCGCGGCGGCCATCGCCAGAGTCGAAAGCACAAGCCTTGTCACGCGTCCGCAGCCGTTCACGCTGCTCCCCCATGCGTCCTGACGAGGCTTCCCGCCCGATCCAGCCGGCATTCACCCGGCCCGCCTCGCCGCTCTCGGCTTGAAATGGTTACCACCTCAATGGTTTATAAAAATCAACCCCGGCCGTCGGATAACGCGCTAATATGGTAGAAACAAGGTCTCGGCAGGCAATACCGCCCTCGCGCGGCGCTTGATCTGGAGAACCCTCCACGAGGAGGTCGGCAGGCCTGCCTTGCGGGCATCACGTGAGCGGCCCATTTCTGCCTCGGGGGCCGGAATTGCTGGCCCTTGCGGCCCGTGAGGAAACGCTGCGCGTGCGCGCCCCATCGCAGGAACCGATGAAGTTCGGCACCGTCGATGTCGAGGAGTTTTCACGCAATCTGGCGCGGCTCGTCGAGGAGGGCGGGCGCGCGGTCGCCGCCTACCTCAAGCCGCGCGAGGAAGGCCGTAACACCGACGGAAGCGCGAAAGAGCTCGCCGAGGTGGTCGGGACGCTGAGCCACGTCGCGGAATATTGGCTGGCGGACCCCAAGCGCACCATCGAGCTGCAGACCCGCCTGGGCAAGGCCTATCTCGATCTGTGGGCGGCGGCGGTCAAACGGCTCAGCGGCAAAGAAACGGCGCCGGTCGCGGCGCCCGCCCCCGGCGACAAGCGTTTCGCCGATCCCGAGTGGACGTCGAACCAGTTCTTCGATTTCCTCAAGCAGGCCTATTTGCTCGGCGCGCGCTGGGCCGGTCAATTGGTCAACGACGCCGAACTCGACCCGCACACCAAGCACAAGGCCGCGTTCTACGTGCGGCAAATCGCCAACGCGCTGTCGCCGTCGAATTTCGTTTTGACCAACCCCGAGCTGCTGCGCGAAACACTCACGACCAACGCCGACAACCTCGTCCGCGGCATGCGCATGCTCGCCGAGGACATCGAGGCCGGCGGCGGCGACCTGAAAATCCGCCAATCCGATTCTTCGCTGTTCGCCGTCGGCCGCAATCTGGCCGTCACTCCCGGCAAGGTGATTTTCCAGAACGAGCTCATGCAGCTCATTCAATATGCGCCGTCGACGGCGACGGTGCTCAAACGCCCGCTCGTGATCGTGCCGCCCTGGATCAACAAATATTACGTGCTCGATCTCACGCCGGAGAAATCCTTCATCAAATGGTGCGTCGATCAGGGCATCACCGTGTTCTCCATCTCCTGGGTGAACCCGGACGCGCGCCAGGCGCAGAAAAGCTTCGAAGAGTACATCCGCGAGGGTCCCCTTGCCGCGCTCGACGCGATCAAGCAGGCGACCGGCGAGGAGGAGGTGCACGCCGTGGGCTATTGCGTCGGCGGCACGCTGTTGGCGATCGCGCTTGCGGCGATGGCGGCGCGGCGCGACCAGCGCATCGTGTCGGCGACCCTGTTTGCCGCCCAGGTCGACTTCACCTATGCCGGCGACCTCAAGGTCTTCGTCGACGAGGAGCAGGTCGAGGCGATCGAGCAGCGCATGGCCGCGCGCGGCTATCTCGAAGGCAAGGAGATGGTCACCGCCTTCAACATGCTGCGCTCGAACGATCTTGTTTGGCCCTACATCATCAACAACTACATGAAAGGCAAGGCGCCGTTCCCGTTCGACCTGCTGTATTGGAATTCCGATGCCACGCGGCTGCCGGCCGCCAATCATTCGTTCTATCTGCGCAATTGCTACCTCGACAACAAGCTGGCGAGAGGCGAGATGAGGATCGGCAACACGCCGATCGATCTCAAATCGATCAAGGTGCCGGTCTATAATCTCGCCACGCGCGAAGACCACATCGCGCCGGCGAAGTCGGTGCTGTTCGGCTCGAAATTGTTCGGCGGCCCGGTGCGGTTCGTGCTCTCCGGCTCCGGCCATATCGCCGGCGTGATCAATCCGCCCGACAAGCACAAGTATCAATACTGGACCGGCCCGAAGCCGCGTAGCGCCAACCTCGAGAGCTGGCTGGCGAAGGCGACGGAGCATCCCGGCTCCTGGTGGCCGGATTGGCTCGCCTGGCTCAAGGCCCAAGGAACGGAAGAGGTCCCTGCCCGCGTCCCCGGCGATGGCGCGCTCAAGCCGATCGAGGATGCGCCGGGAAGCTACGTGAAGGTGCGGGATTAACAGGGGCAAAGAGCGAAATTGCACCGCCCATGGAGATTCGCTATATGACCATGGTCATTGACTATGGTCAGAATGGAACCCATGTCGCGGATGATGAAAGCGTCGGAATTCAAGGCTAAATGCCTCGCCGTCCTCGACGAAGTCGAGCGCACGCGGCAATCGGTCGTAATCACCAAGCGGGGAAAGCCGGTGGCGGAACTCGTGCCGCACACGGCGCCGAAACGCAATGCTCGCGGCATCCTCAAGGACGAACTTTTTATCGAAGGCGATATCATCTCGCCGATCGATGTGGAGTGGGAAGCCCTTAAGTGATCCTGCTCGACACCCACGTCGCCATTTGGTGGACCACGGATACCAATTTCGGCAAGCGGAGCATGGCCGTCATCAAGAACGCGCAGGCCGAAGATCAACTATGCGTCAGCGCGATCAGCTTCTGGGAAATCGCAATGCTGATAGCAAAGCGCCGGCTTCGGGCCTTGAAATCGGCAACCGGGCAGCGCGCGAAAATTCTCGCCAGCGGCATACGCGAGTTACCTCTGACCGGCGAGATTTGCATTCTGGCCGGCGAACTTGAAGCCCTGCATGGCGACCCGGCCGATCGCCTGATCGCGGCAACCGCGATCGCTCATGACGCAACCTTGGTGACCGCCGACGAGAGGCTGCTGCGTTGGCGGCACAAGCTGCGCCGGCAGAACGCCGAGCGCTGACGCGCCCGGCGCGGTCAGGGAAACAGCGCCACCTGCTCCAGTCCCATGGCCTCCGGAAAGCCGAGCGTGAGGTTCATGTTCTGCACCGCCTGGCCGGAGGCTCCCTTGGTCAAATTGTCGAGCGCCGCGACAATAATGGCGCGGCCGGCAATACGATCGGCGGCGACGCCGATGAAGGTCATATTGGAGCCGCGCACGTGCCGGGTCTGCGGCACGGTGCCAAACGGCAGCACGTGCACGAACGGCTCGTCGGCATACGCCTTCGCCAGGAGTGCGTGCAGATCCGGCGCCGGCGCCGCTTGCACGCCGCGTACGTAAATGGTCGAGAGGATGCCGCGGTTCATCGGCACCAAATGCGGCGTGAACGTCACCATCACCTCGCGTCCGGCGGCGCGGGAAAATTCCTGATCGAGCTCGGCTATGTGGCGGTGGCGGCCGACGCCGTAGGCATGAAAGCCCTCGGACACCTCGGCGAACAGCATGTCTTCGCGCAGCCCCCTGCCCGCTCCGGTCATGCCCGATTTGGCGTCGATCACGATCTCGTCGGGATCGATCGCCTCTGCTTTGAGCAGCGGGATGAGCGCGAGCTGCGCGCCGGTCGGATAACAACCGGGATTGGCGAGGAGCCGCGCCGTCTTGATCTGCGCGCGATAAATTTCGGTCAGGCCGTAGACCGCGTGCTGCTGCAGCTCCGGCGCGGCATGCGCACGGCCGTACCAGCGCGTATAGGCGGCCGGATCGGCGAGACGGAAATCGGCGGACAAATCGATAATCTTCACGTGCGGCGCGCGCGTCCATAAATCCTTGACGATCTTCTGCGTCGTGCCGTGCGGCAACGCGCAGAAGACGAGGTCGAGTCCGATCGTCGCCCAGTCGACATCGTCGATCGCCGCCAAAGCCGGCAGCTTGTATGGCGCGAACTGGGGAAAGACGTCGGCCATGCTCTTGCCGGCGCGGCGATCGGCCGTGAGCAACACGATCTCGACGCGCGGATGGCGGAGGAGGAGCCGCACCAGTTCCGCGCCGGTATAGCCGGAGGCGCCGAGCACGCCGATCCTCGCTTGCGCAGGCATGGTTCAACCCTTCATACGACTCTTCGGGCTTAAGGCAGGACACCGGCGTCCGCGGAAAAAAATCGGGAAAGGATGCCGCGCGGAGCCGGCGGCACAACAGAGCTTACGCGCCAATGCGCGCGCAAGCCGTGCCGCGACGGCGGCGCTTGGCAGCGGCGCTATCCATCAACCGGATGATCCTGGAAGGGTGCTTCATGGGCGCCGATATAGAGGCCGTGGCGCGGAGCGTCAATGCACCGGCGGCGAGCCGTAACCGTCCCTCATGCTTTTGCCGCGCTCATGGCATAGTCAAAGCCTGATTCGTCGCCTCTTCGCGCGCCCGAGGAAGAATTGCGGCGATACCCTCGCCAATTGAAGTCCGCATGGAAAAAGCAGCAAAAACGCCGAAAGCGCC
>JASHRY010000243.1 GCA_030037105.1 Xanthobacteraceae bacterium | reverse complement strand
CCGATCTGCTACTGCTCGGAAAGCCGCGCGACTGATGCACCTTGTTTCGCTTGCTTCCCACGGCTAAATACGGCGCGCGCGCCGCGCAACCCTGTTCGACTTCCGTGGAGAGGTGGCAGAGTGGTTGAATGCACCGCACTCGAAATGCGGCATACGGGCAACCGTATCGGGGGTTCGAATCCCTCCCTCTCCGCCACGCTCAAAAATCAATCACCTGGCCTAGCGACATGAGCGGGACTAATTAGCGACCGTCCGGCGGCAATCCGCAAGTCAATCGATTGAAGTCTCCGCTGATCCCACGCATAGCATATAGTGCACTGTATATTGCGCAGCCCCGAATGCGCCACACTCGACGTGAGCTCATTCCGCTTTCGGGGACAAAGCCGACCATCCGGCCAAAACGACGGATGACACGAATGACCGGACCAATCATTCGGGATGCCGTGGTATAGTTAGCTGGTCTCTTGCACCCAGCAGGGTGGAGCAACGGCACAGGTCGGGGGGTACCAATGAACAATTCAGTCAATGTCATCACTGTCGTCGGCCTTGCGCTTGGCGGCATATTCGGCTTGGCGGGGGCGGCGGTCACGCAACCGAACTTACAGGCGATCCTGTGGGCGATCGATGGCGCCGGATTGGTGATGGCGGCTGCGCTACTTACCGTGAAATACCTTCGGATGGGGAATGACGTTGTGGCCGGCGGCTTTCTGGTTTTTGCAATCGGGGAAGGCGTATTGTTATCAGGTCCCGCGGCCGGCGCTGTCGGTAGCATCCCTTCATTCGCTGCCGGTACTACGCTGTGGGGTACCGCGCTACTCCTTGTTAGCATTCCGAGGCTGTTTGACATGCCGACCAGGATTCTCGGCATCGTGAGCGCGGTACTGTTTATTATCACTGCGGCAAGAATCTTTTGGGGGGAGCGGTTACTGCCAACCTCGACGCCGCTACCAAGTTACGCCTATCCGCTGCTAGTGGCGACCTTTATCGGGTGGATTTGGACGCTGTGGCACGAACGCGCCTAGCAAGGACACCAGCGCTTCAACGTCCGAAGTGGACGCTTATTGACCAACCTTTCCGTGTACCAAACCGCCGGACCTATTTGGCTCATCTGACAACATGGCGTGGCATTTGCGCAGCCTTTCCGAGCATTGAACTCGGCCGGCGGAGCGTCGATTATCGAGCTGCCGACCGAATGCACGCAGCTACGTTATGTTTGGTCAGACTAGGAGAATCACTCATGAATACGGTGCTTAAGAATTCCGTTGATCCAATTGCACTGCAACGTGACCAAGGCGAGGCGTTGTGGGTCTTTGGCTCTCTCGCAATAATCAAAGCGTCCGCTGCGACAACCGGCGGCCGAGTTGCGATAATCGAGCATCTCGCGCCTCAAGGTGTCGGCTCACCGCTGCACGTCCACCATCGGGAGGACGAATGGTTTTACGTGATCGAAGGCAAGCTTACTTTCTGGGTTGGCGGCCGGATTATCGAGGCTCCTGAGGGATCATTCGTGTATGGCCCCAGTGACATACCACACACCTTCATAGTCAGCTCGGGCCAATCCCGCTTCCTCCTGGTTGCTGAGCCGGCGGGCTTTGAAGCATTCGCGCGCGCGCTTTCCGAGCCCGCACGGGCGCTCACTCCGCCCCCGCAAACAGTCAAGATGCCTCCGCCAGAACGTATGATGGCAGTTGCGGCAGAATACGGCATCGACATCATTGGTCCACCCGGTATCCCCTCGTGAGTTAACCTTGCGCCGCGTTGCAAATCCGCGCCGACCAGATGAGTCAATGGTGGCGAGGACAATTTCCGGTTCTGTGTTATTGCGTCATGTCGGATTTTGGCACTTAGCGTCGATTTCTTAATGTCCGCTGTTTGGTCGCTCATAGGGGAACTTTGACCACACCTTGTGCGAATGCTGCACTATGGTCCGGGTAAGGGGTCGTGGCCGGACGCGTCAAGCTGAGCCATCTCATCGCCGCGCTGGCTTGTCTCGTGTTTACGCAGGTCCCCGCGCGCGCCAAGGGCATCGGACGGACACGCGCACTCACGTTGAGGCCTGCAGAAGTCCTTGTTGCACGTAAGCGGAGGCAGTGACGGCAGCACGATGACGTTTATCTCCCCGGGCATTTCCCGGCCGGAGCGCGATCTACGGCAGGCGCTTCAACGCGGATGCGTAGAGCTGCCACAGGTTGAAGTATATTTCCGCCGACCGCTCATTCAACTTGACCGCCGCCTCATCGACATCGCGGATTTTGCGCGCCGGAGCCCCGACGACGACGGTATTGTCGGCAACGAGCTTCCTCTCGCCGACCACGGCGCCCGCACCGACGACGCAATTGTCGCCTATTTGCGCGCCGTTGAGCACAATCGCGCCCATGCCGATGAGAGTATTCCTGCCGATCGAACAGCCGTGAAGAATGGCGTTGTGGCCGATCGTGCACCCTCGTCCTACCGTCAGCGGAAATCCGGGGTCGGCATGGAGCGTGCAATTGTCCTGGATATTCGAGCGCTCGCCGATTTCAATCCACTCGTTGTCGCCGCGCAACACCGCGCCGAACCAAACGCTGGCGCCGATCCTTAATCTCACTTTGCCGATGACGACAGCCGTTTCCGCCACATAGCAATGATCGCCGGGCGCCATCTCCGGCTTCTCGCCGCGCAAGCTGAATAGCGGCATGCCTGCTCCGTCGATCCGCCCGGGCCCCGAGGGAGCGCGGTCGATATTCCCGGCGCGGATCCGCCGGCAATTTAGAGCATGATGCGGAAAAGTGGGAACCGGTTTTGCGAAAAGATCAGGCTCCGCCAAGAAGCTCCGGCGCAGCCCACTTCGACGTGATCGGATTGCGCTCCGGCAGCCGGTCAGGCGGGGTCCGTCCGCAGCGCCTCACATCGGCGGATTGACGCCGTTGCGGCCGACAACAATGCCCGGCGCCTCGATGGTGCCGTCGGCCTGCTTTTTCCCGGCGGAGACGAATATTTTTGCCCCCGGCTTGAGGTCGGCCACGGTCGCCGGCACGAACATGACCACCTCGACATTCGCCGGCACGATAAATTTCTTTTCTCCATCCTTGTATCTCAACACCAATTCCCGACCGTTGACGCCGGCGACCGCGCTCTCGACATTGGCGTTGGTCATGGTGCTGTGGGGCATGAGGTCCCACGGCCGATAGCCCTCGCCGGTGCCGCGCATGGCCTCGGGAAAAATGTGGATTTCCACGGCCTTCTGCGTGCCGTCCGGCTGCGGCATGGCGGTGATGCCGACGAAGAGGTCCGGTTTGACATCGGCGAGCGACTTGCGGTCGAGGCCGAGGACCCGCACGTTGTCGGCGAGCTTCACTTGCAGCGGCGTGCCGTCGCGGCTTTTCACGCTCAGCATCCGGCCGTCCACGCCTTCGATCGTGCCGCGCACGCGCGTAACGTCCGCGGCGTGCGCCGTTACCGTCGCGGCGGCGAAGAGGACGGCGAAAGCGCCCGCGCCAAGCATTCTTCGCGTCATCGTGGTCATGTTCATCCACATGGGTTCATCCAACCGGCTCATTCGGCCTCGGGGCAAATGGTAGCGGATGGAATTTGCCGGCCGCAGACACAAGTGCGTTACCCTTGCCTTACCGCGGCGGGTTTGAGGCGGCGCCGAGATCGGCCTCGAGCAACGCGCGCAGATCGGGCGTCACCTCGGGCGTCGTGCCGAACCACAGCGCGAAGCCGCGCACGGCCTGATGCAGCAACATGCCGAGCCCGTCGGCCGCGCGCAGACCGCGGGCTCTTGCCGCCGCGACGAGTGGCGTCTCGATCGGCACATAGACCAGATCGGCGACCACGGCGCGATTGGGCAGGAGCCCGACTTCAACCGGCGGCTCGGGCCGCCCCTCCATGCCAAGCGTGGTGGCGTTGACGATGAGCGCGGCGTCGGCGAGCACGGCGTTGCGCTCCTCCCAGCGGGCGGGGCACACGCACTTGCCGAAGCGTTCGCGTAACGCCTCGGCCCGTCGCGGCGTCCGGTTGACCACGACGACGCGCGCGGCCCCGCGGCTGATGAGGCCGTAGATGACCGCGCGGGCCGCGCCGCCGGCGCCAAGCACGACCACCTGACCCAGGTCCCGGTCCCAATCCGGCGCACAAGCGTCGAGATTGGCCAAAAAACCCTCGACATCGGTATTGGTCGAGCGCAGCACGCCGTCGCGCCACAGCGTATTGGCGGCGCCGATTGCGCGCGCGCGGTCGTCGGGCTCAGACAACGCCAGCGCCGCCTCCTTGTGCGGCACGGTCACGTTGGCCCCGACATAGCCGCGCGCTGCGAGCGAGCCGAGGAAGGCGGCAAATTCCTCCGGCGGCACCGCTTCGCGGCGGTAGTCGCCGGCGATGCCGTAGCGCTTGAGCCAATAAGTGTGAATGAGCGGCGAGCGCGAATGCGCGACCGGCCAGCCGATGACGCAGGCCGCGCGGGTCAAGCCGGTCACTTCTCGGCCGCCACGGAATTGCGCAGCACGCCGATGTCGGGACATTCGACCTCGATCGTGTCGCCGGGCTTGAGCCAGACCGGCGGGTCGGTCTTCGGCCCCTTCTTGACCGGCGTGCCGGTGGACACAACGTCGCCCGGCTTGAGCGTCATGAACGTCGTGATGTAGGCGATGAGGTCGGCGAACGAGCGGATCATGTTCGCCGTGGTGTCGTCCTGCGTCACCTCGCCGTTCTTGCGCACGAGGAGGTGCAGCGGCTTGGCCGGATCGGCGTCGGTGTCGATCCACGGCCCGATGCCGCCGCTGGCGTCGAAGTTCTTGCCCTGGGTGACGTTGAACCGGCCGTGGCGCAGCCAATCGCGGATGCTGCCTTCATTACACAGCGTGAGGCCGG
>JASHRY010000242.1 GCA_030037105.1 Xanthobacteraceae bacterium | reverse complement strand
CGGCGTGGAACCTGCGCAATGCGGCCGGCGAGGTGGCGCATACCGGCTGCGTCGCCTTCGGCATCGATCGGCTGGCTTTGGCGTTGTTCGCCACCCACGGTATCGAGCTTGCGGACTGGCCCGCCACGGTACGCAAAGCGCTGGGGTTGTGACGCGCTCCACTCGTCCCCCGCGTCGCGGACGGGAACGGCTACACTCCGAGCATCGCGTATTCGGTATAGGCGAGGTCGCCCAGGCGCGGCCGCTGCGGACCCTTGAAATATTTCGGCATGCGGTCGCGGCGGAACATGCCGATGAGCCCGGCTATGGGTCCGTTCGCGTCGACGATGACCAGGGATCTGCCGCGCCGCGCCAGGTATCGCCCCACCGGTCCGGCAAAGCGGACCAAATCTCCGACATCGCGACAGTAGATCAATTGTGCGCAGGGCACGACGGTCTTCACCAGGCGCGGGCGGAACACGAACGGGTAAGCACGCCCGACGCTCGCGCACCACAGGCTGATGCAGCCGTGCGCGGCATGTTCGAGCAACACCTCCTGCTCGAAGGGATCGACGTCGATCGGCAGCGGCCGCCGCGCGTCGAACACCTCGACGCCAGCTTTCCCGAACGGCCCGTTCAACATCGGCAGCGCGACAAAGATGCCGTCGCAATAGCGGGAGAATCCTTGCGCTTCTATGGTCGAGAGGGTGTGCGGCGCCGGCGAGACGTTGAGATAGGTCACGTCCTTGTGCCGCAACGCCTGCGACACCAGCAACGGCGCGTAAGCGCGGAATCGCGGTTCGACGTACCAGCTCGACAGGTTGCAGCGGATCGATGCCTGTTCGCCGTTCCACATCGTCGCGCAGATGAGCAGGATCGCACCGACCGGAACGCGGCCGCTCTCCATGAGGTAACCATATTTCGGCAAACCCGGCGGCGGCTCGCGCCTGGTCAGTTGCGCAAAGGCGCGCTGCCAGAATTTCCGGCTGCGGTTGGGGAATCCGCGCGCCAGCAGGGCGGCGACGGCGGCGATATCGGCTTCGGCGATCTGACGGCAGCGGAGTCCCGGCACGGGAGAGACCTTGGCGTTGACCACGACCGTGTCGTGAACTTGATCGTAAGTGTTACGCGAATATACCGGGCCGATGTGAACAAAGCGTAGGCGCACGTCATGTCGGTAAAATTAACCATAACGCGAGAGATGCAGCAGGTGGCGCGGGAGCACGGCAAGATCCTGGCGCCGCTCAACGACGATCTCGCGCTCGTAGATTGCGGTCTCGATTCGCTCGGCTTTGCCGTGCTGGTCGCGCGTCTGGAAGACACCCTCGGCATCGATCCGTTTACCGCCGCCGAGAACGCCTTCTTTCCGGTGACGCTCGGCGACTTCGTGCTGGCCTATGAAAATGGCGCGCGTTGAGGCGCCGTCGCTGCGCGACCGTGTCGCCAACGCGCCGGCGCCGCGATTTTTCCGCGACCGCGCCCGATCCGTGCGCCTCACTGACCTTGGTCGCGGAACAAGCCTCGCCGGCCGGCTCGCGGATTTATGCGGCCGTTCGGTCCTGGTCGCGACCGCGGACCAATTGACGACCGCGCTCGCGCTGATCGAGCTTGACGGCTGCGCGCGGCGTATCACCGTCCTGCCGCCCGACATCGCGGCCGACCATCTTGCCGCCGTGATCGGGCGGGCCGAGGTCGATGCCGTCGTGATCGATCACGGCGACACACATGCCGCGGCATTCGATCATCTCGACCGCGTCCCGTGCGCGCCGTCGATCGTGCCGACGGAGCAAGCCCCGCCGGTTCGCCGCCGCAGCGAATGGGTGCTGCTGACCTCGGGCACGACCGGCGTACCGAAGATGGTCGTGCACGATCTTGCCGGCCTCACGGCGGCCGTGGCGGCCAAAAGCCTGGCCGACGGCGCGGCGGTGTGGGGGACGTTCTACGACATCCGCCGTTACGGCGGGCTGCAGATTTTCCTCCGTGCCGTCTGCGGCGGCGCCTCGCTCGTTCTCTCGAGCTCAGGCGAGCCGGTTGCCGAGCATCTCGCGCGGCTGGCGCGACACGGCGTGACGCACCTTTCCGGCACGCCGTCGCAGTGGCGCCGCGCGCTGATGAGTCCGGCGATCCGCGCGATCGCACCGCGCTATGTGCGGCTCTCGGGCGAGATCGCGGACCAGGCGATCCTCGACAGCCTGCGCGCGGTCTTTCCGCAGGCCAATATCGGACACGCCTATGCCTCGACCGAGGCCGGCGTCGGCTTCGACGTCAACGACGGTCGCGCCGGTTTTCCCGCCGACTATGTCGGGGCCGTCCGCGACGGCGTCGAGCTGAAGATCGTTGACGGTGCGCTCTCCGTCCGCTCGCCGCGGATGGCGTCCCGCTACCTCGGCGCCGGGGAGAGGCTCGCCGACGGCGACGGCTTCGTCGACACCGGCGACATGGTGGAGCGGCGCGGGGAGCGCTTTTACTTCATCGGCCGCAGGGGCGGCATCATCAATGTCGGCGGATTGAAGATTCATCCCGAGGAGATCGAGGCCGTGATCAACCGGCATCCGCAGGTGCGCATGTCGTTGGTGCGGCCGCGGCGGAACCCGATCACCGGCGCGGTCGTGGTGGCCGACGTGGTGCTGAAATTCGAGCAGGACTCGGCGGGCGCGCGGCGGATTGAGGTCAGGGACGACATCCTCAAGCTCTGCCGTGAGACATTGCCGCGCCATAAAGTGCCGGCCGCGATCAGCTTCGTGCCGACGCTCGCGGTCGCGGCAACCGGCAAGATCGAGCGCCGGCAAGGGTGAGCCATGGCCGTAGTGATGCGCAGCGTGCTCGTGAGCGGCGGCAGCCGCGGTCTCGGCCTGGCCATCGGGCAAAAACTCGCCGCCGCGGGATACCGGGTGATCGCCGTGGCGCGGCAGAAAAACAAGGAGGTGGCGGCGGCGGGCGCGCAAGCCGAACGCGCCGGGCAGGGCGCGTTCCACTTCGTGCCGTTCGACCTCGGCCGGATCGAGGAAATTCCCGGTCTGGTGCGCAAGCTGCGCAAGGAATTCGGCCCATTGTCCGGCCTCGTCAACAATGCCGCACTCGGCCATGACGGCGTGCTGGCGACAATGCACAATTCGAGGATCGAAGAGCTGGTGCGCCTGAACACGCTGTCGCCGATCGTGCTCACCAAATACGTGGTGCGCGGGATGATGGCGGACGGCTTCGGCCGTATCGTCAACGTCGCCTCGATCATCGGCTTCACCGGCTACAGCGGCCTTTCGGCCTATGCGGCGACCAAAGCGTCGATGCTCGGCTTCACCCGCTCGCTGGCGCGCGAGGTGGGACGGCTCGGCATCACCGTCAACGCCGTGGCGCCCGGCTTCTTGGCGACCGAGATGACGCACCGCCTGGCCGACGAGCAGCGCCAGCGGATCATGCGCAGAAGCGCGCTGCGCCGTCTCGCCGAGGTGGAGGACGTCGCAAACGCGGTCGAGTACCTCATCAGCGACAAGGCGCGCAACATTTCCGGTACCGTCCTCACCGTCGATGCCGGCGCCACGGCGTAGAGACTCGCGCGCGCCGCCAAGTCGAGTCGCGATCGGACTTCAAGAGAGGGGATCGGCGTCGAGGCGCACGATCCAGCCTTCGAGGCCGGGCTTGGCCGCCGGATAGCGCGCGAGCACCAGCGGGTCGTGCCCGGGCACGACGTGGCGCGGCGAAGTCGCGAGTTTTTTCAGCGTCGCATAGCCCTCGACCACCTCGGCGACATTATAGGTGATCGGAAATACCCGGCCGCCGTCGATGTGGGCATAGAGATGCGTGGCGTCGGCGGCGAGCACCACATGGCCGCGCCGGGTTTTCACCCGCACCGACTGCAGGCCCTTGGAGTGGCCGCCGATCAAGTGCACGCTTACACCCGGCGCGATCTCGTCCTCGCCGTCATGGAAGACGGCGCGGCCGGCGAACACTTTGCGCACCATGGCGACGATGTCGTCGGCCTCGAACGGCATGCGCAGCGCCTGATGGCACATGCAGCGTCCGGTCGCATAGGCCATTTCGCGATCCTGCAGGTGATAGCGCGCCCGCGGAAACAGCCCGTGATTGCCGCAATGATCGTAGTGCAAGTGGCTGATGATGACGGTCTCGACCGCTTCCGGGGCGATGCCGAGGGCATTGAGCCCGTCGTGCACCGGCTTGATCATCTCGCGCTGGCGGCGGCGTCCCATCGCCTCGTCGAAGCCGGTGTCGACGATGATCGTGGCGGAGCGGCCGACGATCGCCCAGACGAAGAAGTCGAGCGGCTGCAGCACGTCGTGCGGATCGCCGTCGATGAAATTCGCCGGCGAGCGGCGCGCGTGGTGGCCGTAACGGATGGCGTAGATTTCGTGGAGATCCTCGTTCATGCCGGCGTCCGCTTGCCTCGTTTCTGAATTTGCAAATTTGCATATTTTTACCGGCGGCGATACGGGAATGCCCCTGTCGGCGCGATGTTTTCAGTCCGCGGCGCGAGGCGCAGCGGATCGCGGACAACTGAAGGGACGACCATCCGTGGCGCTGGCCATTTTGATCGCGCTCGCCGGCCTGATGGGGGCGGGCGGTGTCATCCTTGCCGCCGTCGGCGCGCATGCGGTGCCGCATGCCGGCCTCGACAGCGCCGCTTCCATGCTGTTGATCCATGCGGCGGCCGTGCTCGGGGGAGCCGCGCTGGCGCACCAGGGCCTGGTGTGGCGGCCGGCCATGCTCGCCGTGCTGGCGGCGTGGGTCGTTGGCGCCCTCCTGTTCTCGGGCGACATCGCGCTGCGCGCTTTCGCCGGTCATCGCCTTTTCGCAATGGCGGCGCCGACGGGCGGCATCATCCTCATCGCCGCCTGGCTCGCGCTTGCCGCAACCGCCGTTGGCGCTCTGCTGCATCGCGGCGTCTGACCAGGGCAGGCGACGCTTAAACGCGCACCTCGCCCGCTTGAATGCGCGCAAAGAGCCTGCGGTCCATGCGCACGAACGCCTGCCGCGCCGGATCGTCAAAGAAGATCGCGTCGCTTGTCGCCGCCGGATCGTAGCCGTCGCGCCTCAGATCGTTCTTGGTGTGCTTGAAGGTGGCGGTCGTGGTTATCCTGTCCGCAAGGCGCACGAATAGCGGCCGCGCGTAGCGCGGCAGCAGGCGCGCGAGATGCCGGCGGAATTCCGCAAGGTCGAGCGCGCCGTCGGCGACGATTGCCGCCATGCCGGCGGCTCCCTCGGTGCCCGGCACGCGCACGCCATAGACCGCCGCCTCGGTGACGCCGGGGAACGCCGTGATCGCCGCTGCGACCTCCGCGGTCGCGACGTTCTCGCCTTTCCAGCGGAACGTGTCGCCGATCCGATCGACGAAATAGAAGAAGCCGTGTGCGTCCCTGCGCATGAGGTCGCCGGTGCGGTACCAGGCGTCGCCGCGCTCGAACACGTCGCGCAGGATCTTCCGCTCCGAGTCCTCGGCGCTGGTATAGCCTTCGAATTCGCCGCCGCCCCGCTCGGCCGCGCCGTAGCGAATCCGGCCGAGCGCTTCGCCGATCTCGTCGGTCGCGCAACGCCGGCAGAAGCCGTCCGGCCCGCGCTCCGGTTCGCCGCAAGCGGCGTCGAATTTCACCAGCGCCAACGGGAAGCGGTGCGCGAGGAAGGACGGAACGCGGCCTACGGCGCCGATTTTGCCTTCGACGTTGTAGAGCGAGACGTTGCCCTCGGTCGCCGCGTAGAACTCGAGAATTCGAGGAATGGCGAATCTGGTTTGGAATTTCTCCCAGACGTCGGCTCTGAGCCCGTTGCCGCAGCAGATGCGGATGCGATGCGCGCGCTCGCGCGGATTTCTCGGCGCGTTGAGGAGATAGCGGGCGAGTTCGCCGATATATTGGACGAGCGTGCAATCCTGATCGACTACGTCGTCCCAGAAATGTTGCGCGGAAAATTTCTCGCGGATCAGCACCGAGCCGCCGCGCACCAGAAGCGCCCCGGTGGCGGCGACGCCGCCGACGCTGTGATACATCGGCAGACAATCGTACATACGATCGTCCGGCCCAGCATTCATGAGCCCGGCGAACCAGTAACTCCACTCCAACAGCCGGCGGTGGCTGACATGGGCGGCCTTGGGCAGGCCGGTCGTGCCGGAGGTGTAGACCAACAGTGCGCGATCCGCGATCGTCACCGCCGGGCGCTCGGCCGGCGCGAGCCGCGCGCCCGAGAGCCGTTCCACCGCCCGGTCGATGCGTTCGAATTCGCCGCCGTTACCGCCGTCGCTGCCGCCGTGCGCCCAGATTCTCGGGCGGCCCGCGAGCACTGCGGCTGCGGCGCGGAATTCGTCGCAGAATTCGGCGGCGAGGATGACATGCCTCGGCGCGACGAGGCCGAGGCAATGGGCGAGCGCCACGCCGCGGAGCTGGGTGTTGACGAGCGAAACGACGACGCCCACGCCGGTGAGGCCGAGCCAGACGGCCATGTATTCGGGCCGGTTCGGCATCATCAGGCAGACGACATCGCCCTTGCCGAGGCGCTGATCGAGCGCCCAACGCGCGTAGCGGTTGGCGCGTTCGGCGAGCGCGCGATAGCTCAGACTTTCATTGGCGCCGAGCAGCGCCGGGGCCTCACCGCGTGTTGCCGCCAGTTCTTCGACGACGCGGGGAAGGATGCGCCGCGGATCGGCGGCGATCGACGCGGTCGCTTCGAGCGCGCGCACCCAGTCGCGCAGCGCCGTCTCCCTGTCGGCACCTCTCGGCGTCGCGCGTTCCATCTCGATCAGGCTCATGCGCGATGATCGCCCGACAAAGTGAATCCTTCGCTTCAATATCGGATAAAATTTTATGCATTTGGAACCGCGGCGCGCCGCTTCGCCGGCAATGCCGACACCGTATGGAAAACGATTAAGGTTATTCCTTCTAATTCAAATTGCATCCGTTGTTCACCGCCTTCGCCACGGATAAAAACCGAGAACGTGAAGCATTGGCGAGGGTTTCCAAACGCGCGGCAGGCAAACATGAAAAGCGAGACGGTGGCCGTCCATGGCGGCTACGAGATCGAGCCGACGACCAAGGCCGTCGCCGTCCCCATCTATCAGACCGTGGCCTACGAATTCGACAGCGCCGATCACGGCGCCGCTTTGTTCAACCTCGAAGCCGACGGCTATCGCTACAGCCGCATCAACAATCCGACGGTCGCAGTGCTCGAACGCCGCGTCGCCGCGCTCGAGGGCGGGGTTGCGGCGTTGTGCGTGAGTTCGGGACAGGCGGCGCTCAATTACGCGGTGCTCAACCTCGCCGAAATCGGCAGCAACATCGTCTCGGTACCGCAGCTCTACGGCACCACGTACACGCTGTTCGCGCATATTCTGCCGAGCCAGGGGCTTGCCGTCCGCTTCGCCGAATCCGACCGTCCCGAGGCGATCGAGAAGCTGATCGATGAAAAAACGCGCGCGATCTTCTGCGAGAGCGTCGGCAATCCGGCCGGAAACATCTGTGATTTCGAGGCGCTGGCCGCGGTCGGCGCGCGGCACGGAGTTCCGCTCATCGTCGACAATACCGTGGCGACGCCGATTCTCGTCCGCCCGATCGATTACGGCGCCGACATCGTCGTCCATTCGCTGACCAAGTTCCTGGGCGGCCACGGCACCACGCTCGGCGGCGCCATCATCGACAGCGGCCGCTTCCCTTGGAAGCGGCACGCGCGCCGCTTTGCCATGTTCAACGAGCCCGACGCGTCCTATCACGGCTTGGTCTACACCGAGCATTTCGGCGCTGCCGCCTATATCGCGCGCTGCCGCAGCGTCTATCAGCGCACGACCGGCGCGGTGCTCGCGCCCATTTCCGCGTTCCTGCTGCTGCAGGGGATCGAGACGGTCGCCTTGCGGGTCGAGCGCCACGTGGAGAATGCGCGCCGGGTAGCCGAATTCTTGCGCCGGGACCCGCGCGTCGATTGGGTCAATTACGCCGGCTTTGCCGACAATCCCTATCACGCTCTGGCGCGGAAATATTTCGGCGGCCGCGCCTGCTCGCTGTTGACCTTCGGCATCGCCGGCGGCCTCGAAGCGGGGAAGAGATTTTACGACGCGCTCAAGCTGTTCAAGCGGCTGGTCAATATGGGCGACGCCAAGTCGCTCGCCTGTCATCCGGCCTCGACCACGCATCGGCAGATGTCGGCGCAGGAACAGGAGAAGGCCGGGGTGCGGCCGGAGATGATTCGGCTCAGCATCGGCATCGAGCACATCGACGACATTCTCGCCGATCTCGACCAGGCGCTGGCTGCGGCGCAGCAGCAACGCGCGCCGCTCATCGCGGCCGAATAGGCTGTTCGGGGCGCGCCGCCGATGCCCGTTCTCCTCGACGTTGCACCATCCGGCTTCCCAGCGGACCTGCACAGCGCCAATTGCATCACCATCGGGCTCGTCAATAACATGCCGGATGCGGCGCTCGAATCGACCGAGCGACAATTCATGGCGCTGCTCGGCGCAGCCGCGACCGATGCTGCGGTCCGCCTCAAGCTGTTCTCGATCGCCGAGATTCCGCGCGCCGACCACGCGCGGCGCAAGCTTGTCGAACGGTACCGCGACGTTTCCGAATTGTGGGATGCCCGTCTCGACGGGCTCATCGTCACCGGCACCGAGCCGCGCGCCGCCAACCTCAAGGACGAGCCATATTGGGCGACGCTGGGCCGGCTCGTCGATTGGGCGAGGGAGAATACCGCTGCGACGATTTGGTCATGCCTTGCCGCCCATGCCGCCGTCCTCCACGCCGACGGCATCGAGCGGTGCCGCCTGGCCGAGAAACGATTCGGTATCTTCGATTGCCGAGCGGTGGCGGCCGAGCGGATGACGATGGGGGCCGCGCCGCGCCTGCGCATGCCGCATTCGCGTTACAACGATCTGCCGGAGCCGGCGCTGACCGACTGCGGCTATCGCGTTCTCACCCGCTCCGCCGCAGCGGGCGTCGACATGTTCGCCGCGGTGGAGCGGCGGTCATCCTCTTTCTTCCTGTTCTTCCAGGGCCATCCGGAATACGAGGCGGGCACGCTGCTGCGCGAATACCGCCGCGACATCGGCCGCTTCCTCCGCGGCGAACGCGAGCATTACCCAGCGCCGCCGCAGGGTTACTTCAATGATGAGGGGAGGGCGCTGGTCGACGCCTTTCGCCGGCGCGCGCTGCGCGAGCGCCGCGACGGTCTTATCGCCGATTTTCCGATGGACGCCCTCGAGGCCGGGCTGCAAAGTCCGTGGCGCCACGCCGCGGTCGGCATTTATCAGCGCTGGCTCGATTGCCTCAAGGAGCGCGTGGCGGGTCGCCGGACGCTGCCGGTTCCCCCGCAAAGGTCGCGGCGCCGTCACATTGACAACGTGCAAGCGCATCCCTAAGCCATCGCGCGACAGCGGGATCGCATCCATGAAAGTCCGTAATTCGTTGAAATCGCTCCGCGGCCGCCATCGCGACAACCGCATCGTCCGCCGCAAAGGGCGCGTCTACGTCATCAACAAGACGCAGCGGCGCTTCAAGGCCCGCCAAGGCTGAGCTCATGCCTGGACGACCGCCGGCCCGCTGCTTGCGCCGCGGCGTTCACGCGCGTTTGAGCGCATTTCGGGCTTGCCGCCGTGCGCGCGGCGGATAGATTCGCGCGCATGCGATTCATGTGCTTGCGCCCGCCGGCGTTGTGGTTTTCCGTTCTCGCGCTCGGCGCCGTCCTTCTCCTTCCGGTGCTCGCCGCAACGGCGGCCTTCGCCCAAAACGAGCCCGAACCCGATGCCGCGCCGCGGCCCCACTGGATCGCGCCACCGAGCGATCTGCCGCGCCCCGAACATGACGAGCGCGCCTACAGCCTCGACACGCTGTTCGAAGCCTTGAAAGTCGCGCCCGACGCCGAGAGCGCCAAGGCGATCGAGGATCGCATCTGGGCGGCGTGGATGATCTCCGACAGCGACACCTGCAATCTGCTCATGGACCGGGTGAAGGCGGCGGCCGACGACAAGGATTACGATCTCGCCATCAAGCTGCTCGACGCCGTCATCGAGATCGAGCCCGATTATGTGGAAGCCTGGAACCGGCGCGCCACGATCTATTACGTGATGAAGGATTACGGCCACGCGCTCGCCGACATTCGCGAAGTGCTCTCCCGCGAACCGCGGCATTTCGGAGCGTTGGCCGGCCTCGGTCTCATCTTGCAAGAGATCGGCGACGACAAGCATGCGCTCGAAGCCTATCGCCGGGCGCTGGCGATCGATCCTCACCTTGCGCATGTCGCCGATGTCGTCAAGACGCTGAGCGAGAAGGTCGAGGGCCGCGATATCTGATATGACTGCTCGCCGTTCCGACGCACGGGGCGCCGGTCGATATCCGCTGATATGAGAAGGCGCAACCGGCAAGCGTGCCGCGCCTTGCCGCATGTCCTCGCTCAGTGAATGTCAACCGGTTTGCGGCTGTAACAGCAGGGCGTGCGCCAGCGCCATTGCGGCGGGCCGAGCTTCGCTTCCAGGCGCCGTATCTCGGCGCGCGCCTTGTTGATGATCGGCGTTTTGTAGCCGTCGTCGGTTTCGGGATCCGCCTCCAGGAAGGCGATCAGGTTCTCCGCCTCGTAAATAGCGCGATGGGTCGCGCGCCAATAGCCGGCGGCGTGCCTGGCTTGTCCCGCCATCGCCGACGATCCGATGCCGGCGAAAAGGAGAGCGGCGGCGAACGCGGACAGCGCGGGCTTCATCACCATGGTCGTGCTCCGGTCGGTTTACCGATCTTAACCTGCGACGCGTGCGAAGGAAACGATGCCTGGCGATAGCGGCGGCCGAAGCGGCGGTTGAAAGCTGATACCCGCTTTCAACGTTCCTTGATGGTCTCAGCAGACCCCCTCCCCAACCCTCCCCCTTTCAGGGGGAGGGAGAAGAGCGGGCCGTTTCCTTCTTCCTCCCCCTGCAGGGGGAGGATCGGGGTGGCCGCCGACGAGCGGATGAACGGGATAGTTCTTCCTCCTTCCCCTGAAAGGGGGAGGAGGAGGTGGGGGTCGCGGGCCGCGCGTTGGGCACAGCACGCTTCAGAGATTCGAGGTGCTACCTCCCTTTGGCGGCAGCGACCTCGCGCAGCAACGCGCGCAGCCTGCGGGCGCGCGCGGTGCCGAAGGCGGTTTCGAAGCGCGCCTGCGCCTGCGTCCAGCTTTTCACCGCGGAACGAAAGCGGGCGCCGCCGGCGGACGTCAACCGCAGCTCCCGGCTGCGGCGGTCGGAGCGTCCCGGCGCTACGGCGATGAGGCCGTCGCGCCGCAGCGGCAAGATGTTTCGTCCGAGCGTGGTGCGGTCCATCACCAACTCGTCGGCCAGCGCGTTGATCGTCGTCGGACCGTTGCGCCGCAGCCTTGCCAAGATCGAGAATTGGGTGGTGCGCAAGCCGGTCGGCGCCAGGAAACGGTCGTAGAATTGCGTGACGTGCCGCGCCGCTTGGCGCAGCGCCAGGCAATTGCAGATTTCCGGTCGATCGGCCGGCCTCATCGCCGCGCTCGCTTGTTATAGGCGCATATACTCCTATATGATGCGCCCATCAATCCGGCTCCGATGCCGGCACAGGCCGGCGCGCCGGCATCCAGATCCGGGAGCCAACGCAATGAACGAGCGGTATCTCGAGGATTTCGCCGTCGGACAGGTGTTTGCCTCCAAGGGACGGATCAAAGTGGCGAAGGAGGACATCATCGCTTTCGCCCGGCAGTACGATCCGCAGTATTTCCACCTCGACGAGGAGGCGGCGAAAAAATCGATTTTCAAAGGCCTGTGCGCCAGCGGCTGGCACACCGCCGCGCTGACAATGCGGCTCGTCGCCGACAGCGAATATCGGGCCGCTGGCGGCACCATCGGCCTCGGCTTCGACGAGCTGCGTTGGCCGCTGCCGGTCCGGCCCGGCGACGAGCTGCGCATCGAAAGCGAAGTGCTCGACGTGCGGCCGTCGAAGTCGCGGCCCGATCGGGGGCTGATGAAGATGCGCACGCGGACGCTCAATCAGCACGGCCAAGTGGTGCAGGATCTCGTCGCCAACGCCTTGGTGCCGCGGCGCCCAGGCGGCAAAACCGATAAGACCTGAAGTTATCGCGGCGAGGCTTTTGGCCGCCGGTCCGCTCCGCCGCGTGCCTGTCGAGAGCGGCGGCGCCGCGTCAACCATTGTGTCGGGAACCGCACGCTTCTGCGGCGGCGAGCGTCGCGCCGCAACAATTCCCCACATTTCCACGCAATCCGTCACGATTGCGCCCCGGCGGCCTATTGTACTTGCGGCCTAAACATAGGGTCGCGGAGCTGCAATGATGCATGGCCGTCTGATCGCCGGCATTTTCTCCATATGCCTTTGCGGATTTTTCGGCATCGCGGCTTGCGAGCCCGTTTGGTCGGCGACGCCGGCCGACGCCGTGATCTCGGTCGTCGGCAATCGGCACGTCGATGCGCAATTGATCCGCTCCCATTTTCACGTCGGCGCCGGTGGGCGGATCGACGCCGCCGCGCTCGACGCGGCGCTGAAAAGCCTGTACGCGACCGACCTTTTCCAGGACGTGAAGATTTCGCGGCAAGGCGACCGGGTCCTGGTCGCGGTCGTGGAAAATCCGACCATCGAGCGCATCGCATTCGAGGGCAACAAAAAAATCAGCGACGACGACCTCAAGAAGAACATTCAGTCGAAAGAGGGCGGCCCGCTCGCGCGCCCGCTCGTCCACGACGACGTTGAGAGCATCATCGAGCTTTATCGCCGGCGGGGTTATTTCGACGTACGGGTCGAGCCGGAAACGATCAAGGCCAAGGGCGAACGCCGCAATCTCGTCTTCGAGATCGAGGAAGGCGGCAAGCTCGCGGTCCGGCAAATCCTGTTCGTCGGCAACAATGCCTATCCGCAGAGCAAGCTCAAGGGAGTGATCAAGACCCGCGAGACGAATTTCCTGAGCTTCCTGCTCGACAACGACGGCTACGATGCCGACCGCATCGAGGGCGACGTCGATCTCATCCGCCGCTTCTATCTGGCGCACGGATACGCCGACGTGGGCGTTCGATCCTCGGCCAGCTACGAGGCCGACAAGAAGGGTGTCGCGGTCACGTTCAGGATCGAGGAGGGACCGCGCTATCGCTTCGGCCGCGTGGACGTCGAATCGCACTTAAAGTCCGTCGATGGGGTGGCGCTGCGCCGCTATTTGCGCACGCAAGCGGGCGGGATTTACGACGCCGATGCCGTGGACAAGACCGTTGACGACATCACGAGCGGGCTCGCCAAAAGCGGCGAGCCTTTCGCAACCGTCCTGGCGCAGAGCGAGCGGCTGCCGCCGCCGGCCCCCTCTGCGCGCGCGGGAGGGCGCGGAACGGGAGTGATCAATCTCGTCTATGTCGTCGACGAGGGCAGGCACCTCTACGTCGAGCGGATCGAGATTCACGGCAACACCAAGACGCGCGATGAGGTGATCCGTCGCCAATTCGATGTGGTCGAAGGCGACGCCTACAATCGCGCGCTGATCGACGGCGGCAAGCGCCGGCTCAAGGCGCTCGGCTACTTCAAGTCGGTCAAGATCGACGCGCATCCGGGTTCGGCGCCGGACCGCGTGGTCGTCGATGTGACCGTCGCGGAGCAGGACACGGGGAATTTCTCGATCATGGGCGGCTATTCCGCCACCGACGGGCCGTCGGTCGAGGTGGGCCTCGGCGAGCGAAATTTCCTCGGGACCGGCGACATCGCCAAGGCGTCGCTGACCTATGGCGAGTACGTCAAAGGCGCCGATCTTGCTTTTATCGATCCGTACTTCCTCGACCAGCGGCTGTCGCTCGGCGTTGATCTGTTCGGCAAGGAGACGCTCGCCAACAGCTATCAATCCTACGACAGCACCGTTTACGGCGCCAAAATTTCGCTCGGCACGCCCGTGGACGACCAGCTCGGAGTCCAGTGGAATTACTCCATTTACAATCAGAGCCTGGCGCTCGATCCGGCGGTCGGAACGGCTTCTCTCCCCGTTCAACAGGCGGCCGCCGCAGGCCCCATCTGGGTGTCCTCCGTCGGCACCGGCATCACCTACTCCACGCTCGACAATCCCAAGAGCCCGACCAACGGCGTTCGTCTGCAGGTCAGCGATGAATTTGCCGGCTTGGGCGGCGCCGCCAAATTCGCTCGGACCGCTGAAGACGTCCGCTACTATCATGAGATCGTCGGCGACGTGGTCGGCATGGTGCGGGCGCAGGGCGGCTACGCGACGCCGTGGGGCGGCCAGCAATTGCCGCTGCTCGACGGCTTCTTCGGCGGGCCGCAGCTCGTGCGCGGCTTCGCTCCGAACGGCTTTGGACCGCGCGACATCACTCCCGGCACCACCCAGGATAATCTCGGCGGCAATGTCTATTGGACGACCAGCGCCGAGCTGCAAGCGCCGGCGCCGCTCGTTCCCGCGGACGCGCAATTGCGGGTGGCGCTGTTTGCCGACGCGGGCAGCCTGTGGGCGACCGGCGCCTCGACGGTGACGACGCTTGCGTCCTCGTTGTTGCCTTCGCAGCAAATCGCCAATTCATCGGCGATCCGCGCTTCAATCGGCGCCAGCTTGATCTGGGACTCGCCGTTCGGCGCGCTGCGGGTCGATTACGCCTACCCGATCGCCAAGCAGAGCTACGACGTGGTCCAGCGCCTCAATTTCACCGCCGGCGCATTCTGACGGGGCCGTCGCCATTGTCGGCCTTCGACGCGCCGCGGAATGACGGACTCACGGCGCCAGCATCCCCAGCGCGTTGAGGTAAGTTTCGAGGACGGCCTCCTCTTCCTTGCGCTCGTTGATGTCCTGCTTGCGCAGCCGCACCACGGTACGCAACGCCTTGACGTGGAAGCCGTTGGCCTTGGCTTCGGCGTAGACGTCGCGAATATCGTCGGCGATCGCCTTCTTTTCCTCTTCGAGCCGCTCGACACGCTCGACGAACGCCTTAAGCTGGTCCTTGGCGAAGCGGCGTCCTCGATCGTCGTTGACGGCGGCAGTGGCGGCATTGGCCATCGGGCACTCCTGGCAATAACGGGCACCTCGCTTTTCGAAAGCGCGCGCCGCCAGGTCAAGGTTTTCGCACGTTCATCCACAGCACTGCACAGCCCCACCGTCGGGTGAGGGAAGGATGAAGCGTGGCGGCCTCAATGTCCTTGGCTTGCTTTTTCGAATGCCGCCCTTTGTCCCGCCGACGTTTCCTTCTGATACTTGGCGCGCCATTCGTCATACGGCATGCCGTAGACGATCTCGCGGCTCTGGTCCTTGGTCATCGGTACGCCCTGGGCGTCAGCGGCCTCCTTCATCCAGTTGGAGAGGCAGTTGCGGCAGAAGCCGGCCAAATTCATGAGATCGATGTTCTGCACGTCGGTGCGGGAACGCAAGTGCTCCACCAGCCGGCGGAAGACGACGGCTTCGAGTTCCACGCGGCTCTTCTCGTCGGTAGTCATGATCTCCTCCGCGGATTAGCTATGGCAAAGATAGAGGCGCAGCGGCCGTCTTTCAAATTGCGGCTGCGGAAAGGTGATGGACCGGATGGACCGCTCGGCGCGCGAATTGCTCGAATCGCTGTTCCGCGCCGCGGTTGCCGCCGCGCATCCTGCGGGATGCTTGCCCCCGCACCTGCCGGTACCGCCGCCGCACGGGCGGCTCGTCATCCTCGCCGCCGGCAAGGCGGCGGGCTCGATGGCCGAGGTTGCGGAGCAGCACTATGCCAACCGGCTGCCGCCAAGCCGGCTCGCCGGCATTGCCGTCACCCGCCGCGGCTACGGGCGCAAGACCCAGCGCATCCCGGTGATCGAGGCCGGGCATCCGGTGCCGGACAAAGCAGGCATCGCGGCGACGAAACGCGTGCTCGCGCTCGCCGGTGCGGTCGACGGCGAGGATATCGTTCTTGTGCTTCTCTCCGGCGGCGCCTCGGCGAACTGGATCGCGCCGGCACCGGGGCTGACGCTGGAAGAGAAGCAGAAGGTGACCCGCGCCCTCCTGCGCAGCGGCGCCGACATCGGCGAGATGAACGCGGTGCGCAAGCATCTCTCGCGCATCAAGGGCGGCCGCCTCGCCGCCCGCGTCTATCCCGCCAAGCTCGTGACGTTGGCGATTTCCGACGTGCCCGGCGACGATCCGGCGGTCATCGGTTCGGGGCCGACGGTGCCAGACCCGACCACGCTTGCGGATGCCCGCGAGATCGTCGCCCGTTATCGGCTTGATCTCCCGGACGCGGTCACGCGCGCGCTGCAAGATTCCGGCAACGAGACGCCGAAGCCGGGCGATAAAATCTTCGCCGGCACAAGCTATCGGATCGTGACGCGACCGGCCGACGCGTTGCGGGCGGCCGCCGCGCGCGCTGGCGCGGCCGGCTACGAGTGCGTCATGCTCGGCGGCAGCCTGCAGGGCGAGGCGCGCGACGTCGCCGCCGCGCACG
>JASHRY010000037.1 GCA_030037105.1 Xanthobacteraceae bacterium | reverse complement strand
GCTGACGGCGGAAGAAGGCATGGCCGAGATGTCGAAGAAGTTCCTCGACCTGGGCGCGGAGGTTTATATCGACAAAGCCGCAGCCGTGCGGGAGAGCAACAAAGCGCTATGACAAGAATTCGCCTTTTCCCGCTTTAGGCGGAGTGGCCGCCGAGCCTTCAGGCGAAGCGAGTGAGGGCTGAGCGTGCCTGAGAGCGTCATCATTGCCGGGCCGAACGGCGCAGGCAAGACGACCTTCGCAAGCGAATACCTTTCGGTTCGATCGCATCTTGATTTCGTCAACGCTGACGAAATTGCGCGCGAAGTCATTCACCGTGGCTTATCGCAGCGACAAGCGGAGATGCGCGCGGGCAGGATTATGCTTGAGCGGATCGACCAGCTTGTAGATGCTGCCGCTGACTTTGCATTTGAAACTACTCTGGCGACGCTAACATATGCCCGTAAGATCCCGCGCTGGCGGCGCTCCGGCTATGTAGTGTCGCTTGTTTATTTGCGCCTCTGGTCCGTTGAGGCGTCCATTGATCGCATCCGACGACGAGTCGAGGCGGGAGGCCACGGTATTCCCGAGGTGATCATTCGTAGACGTTTCGACCGAAGCATTGCCTGCCTGGAAAATACCTACAAAACTATCGTCGATGAGTGGTATATTTGGGACAGTTTGGAAGGCATATTTGCGCTGAAGGAATCGTCGGAGCGAACGTGAGTCGGACCCTGGATATTGAGGAAATCACCGCTGCCCTCGAGCGAGCCGCGTATCGGGCAATCCATGGCACGCGCGACGAGCGCTCGGGGCGGTTTTTGCCGGGTCACCGGTATTACCTGATTGACGAATCACGGATCGGTGTCACGGCCAACAAGAAGCACGAGCTCTACATCGAACGCCGGTCACAAGGAGATTACGCGGTTAGGCGTGAAGGCTCTGAGCGGGCATCTGTGACTGCGTCGACACAGAAAGAAGCCATTGAGAAGGCTGAAAAACTAGACCCCAAAGCGGCCATTCTCGTCGAACGAGTCCGCGGTGCTAAGGTCGGTGGCAGAGATAAGTGGCGCAAACCCTAAAAAGCTCTACCTCAACTTGACCGACGGCCAATCAAAAAAGTGAATAAGTTGCCGACGGTATCATCTCGGCTACGACGAGGAAGGTTGCCTCGTTGGTATTGAGATTTTCAATACATCGAAACGCACCACGGACCCGACAGTGCTCAAGCAGTTCAGTTTCGAGGAGGCCTAAGCCTGTGCGTGGGCACGGCGCCGCGCGCCCTGTGCCCGCGCTGCGTGCTTACCTGCGCTTCCTCACTTCACCGTAATCGCCAGCCCGCTCAGATCGACGTTGATCTGCAATCCGACCTGATGGCCGGTCAGCGTGAGCACGGCGCCTTTCTCGTTGCGCAGCACGATCGCCTGCGCGCCGATCACGGCCGCGCCGCCGGCGCCCACCGCGCCATAGGCGCCGGACACGTCGTAGGGGCTGCGGATGTTGCTGACGGTGCCCCGGTAATAGGTCTTCGAAGCGCCGAACACGAAGCCGGCGGAGACGCCGCCGATCGACAGCGGATAGCGCTTGCCGTGGAAGATAAGCGTGCCCTCGCCGCCCGAGCCGCCGATGAACCAGCCGGCCTTGTAGACGGCGAAGCTGATGCTGCCGCTGTCGGCGTAGGCGGCGGTGGATGCGCCGGCGAGCGCGAGCGCGGCGATCAAAAAGGTTCGGAATTTGGATAAAGGCTGCATGATATCCTCTGCTTCGTTATGCGCGGGCAAGTACGTCGTCACCTCCCGGGCATCCATGATGAGTATCAGCGTCGCGAAGCTTACAGCAAATCGCCGCCGCATTCTCTCCCATCATTGCTTCAAATCATCCCACAATTTGAACGTTTTTCGAAGACGCCGGCGATGCCGGCGACCGAGAAATCCACAATCGCAGCGGCGGACATCCCCGGGCCGTGAAGTCGTCACATTTTCATGCGGCCATTCAAGCCAGTGGAGCCGCCCGAAAAAGGCGGACGGGATGCAAAGGGTGTGTCATGAACTCTGTCAAGCCGATCGATAAATCGCCGGAAACGGAAGTCGAAGGAAATATTCGCGAACTGGTGCGACGGGACAGCGGCGTTTTTCGCCAAGCCGAGAGCGACAGCGAAGTGAGCGCCAGTAACCTCAACGCCTTGTTGCGCCGGGTGTCGGGAACCCCGGCGCGCGAAATCGACGAACTCATCGGCGAATTGCAGGCTTTGCGCGAAAAGCTGCAGGACGATGGCAATCGCGTTCAACGCGACATCGTGGAATATGCCGAGCTGAGCCAGTCGGTCATACAATTGACCAAGATCATCTCCGAAAGCGTGAAAAAGCTGCCAGGCATTCCGAGCATGAGAGGATAGCTCGAAGGACGTAATGAGCATGCCAATCACTGCAACGCCGCGTTCAACCGTGCGATCCGGCTCTTATATTGGGCGCGCGCCGCCAGTGCCGCGTTCATATCGACCCGAACAAAGCGCGCCAGATTGTTTGGCTGCATTTGCCCAATGCGATCCATGTCGGCGCTGATCACCGTTCCGATCATGGCGTATCCGCCGCCAGACACCGCGTCGCGATGCAGGATGATGGGCTCGATGCCCCCCGGCACCTGAATGGAGCCGTAAGGGTAGCCGGCGTCGACAATATTGGATGGATCGGAGCCGGCCCCGAAAGGCTGTTTGCGCTCAAGAAAGGAAAGCGGGCGCCCGTTGCGGAAGCGGTAGCCGATGCGATCCGCTTCGGGCGCCACAGTCCAGGTATCCTCGAAGAAGCTATTCGCTGACTCGCTTGTTAGGCGGTGGAAGTAAAGCCCGGGTATGACGCGCAACTCGATCGACTTGGGATAGGTCGTAACAAGTTCATTGGGCAAAATCCGGCCGGCGCGGGCGGCGGCGCCGGCCCTGCCTACCGGCACTACGTCGCCGGCTGCAAGTTTGCGGCCGGCAAATCCGCCCAGCGCGCCCAGTCCATAGGTCGAGCGGCTGCCAAGGATCGCTGCGACGTCGATGCCACCGGCCACTGCAATGTAGATCCGCGCTCCCGCCTTCATGTAATCGAACGAGAGCCGGTCATCCGCACGAACGGCGAATGATTCGTTGCGCGGCCGCACCTCGCCGTTCACCTTCGGCGTCGCCTCCGCGCCGGTGACGGCCACAATGGCCGGATCGCGAAACAGAAGTTCCGGGCCCAGCAAGGCGGCCTCCAGCACGGCCGCGCCCGCGTCGTTGCCGACCAGCAAATTCGCCGCGCGCAGCGCATATTGATCGAGCGCTCCCGAAAGCGGAATGCCGATGTTGTAGTAGCCGGGCCGACCGGCATCCTGAACGCTTGTGGCAAGGCCGGGCTTGATCACCTCAATGGCCATGAAGCACCTCCGTCAGGCGCCGACTGTAGATGCGAGGATCATTGAGAAAAGCCTTCAGCGAAAAATTGACCGGGCGGATGTTCAGGTCAAAGGTACCCGCCTCTACCGCTTTGAGGTCGTGGTCGTATTCTTCGTGCGAAATCGGCTTCCATTTGACGATGTCACCCGGTCGAAAGAACACCATGAAGTCCTTGAGATAGGGAAGCTGCTGCGCCGGGTCGTAGATCGGCGCCGGAGTAATACCAAACATCTGGTAGCCGCCAGCACCCCGGACCGAATATATCGCCGTGAAGCAGCCGCCATGGCCGACGGTGAGTTTGGGAGTGTCTGTGCGCGGCCGCAGATATTTTGGCACTTCGATCTGTTTTGAGCGTTCCACCATCTGGAACAAAAACGGCAGGCCGGCGACGAACCCGACCATGGAAACGAACCACGGCGCTCCCGAATGTGCGGCTATAAAGTCGTCGACGGAGGCATAACCGTTGATGCGAGCGGCAAACTCTATATCGGTGCTGTTAGGATCCTGATGGCGCTCGCGGAAGCGCATCAGCGTCTCCCGCGTCCAAGGATCGTTGTAAAATACCGGGATTTCGATGATGCGGGTTGGCAGCTCAAGATCGGCGCCGCCGATTTTCGCCTCGATCTCCTTGAGCGTGCGTAGCATCGCATCGGGATTTATCACGTCCGGATCGAAGCGCACCAAATACGACGCATTTGATGGACAAATCTCGGAAACGCCGGCAATGCGTTGTTTCTGCAGCTCGCTACAAATGGCCATACCCTTGAAAAAGGCTTCAAGGGACATTTCCTCGTCGATTTCAGCGAAGACGTGTTCGTCTCCGCCGAAAGAATAACGGATTCCTTTCATTGATGTCTCCGGTAACAACCCCCTCGACGATATCGATAGTCGCTAAGCTTTCAGCAGCTCTTCCAAAAACCCGGTATGGTAACGGGCGGCCCGCACTTCTTCCAATTCGGCCAAACGCTTGTGCAAGACCGCAGTTGTAACAATGCCGCGCACCTCGAACTCGTCAAGCGCGCGACAAAGGCGCGCCAGCGCGAGATCGCGAGTTTCCGCATGGACAATGATCTTGGCAAGCAGGGAGTCATAGTAGGGCGGCACGACACAGCCCGGATATAACATACCGTCGACGCGTACTCCGGGGCCGGCAGGCAAAGCGAGCGCGTCGACCCGACCGGGCGATGGTCGAAAATTGCGATCTGGATCTTCAGCGTTGATCCGAACTTCGATTGCGGCTCCACGCCTGCTGACCCGGGATTGCGCGATGGCGAGGCGTTGTCCCTGGGCAATAAGGATCATTTCGCGCACAAGGTCCACGCCAGTGATCATTTCGGTGATCGGATGCTCGACCTGGATGCGCGTGTTCATCTCGATGAAGAAGAATTGGCCGGTATCCTCGTCGTAGAGATATTCAAGCGTGCCGGCGCCGCGGTAGTGCGCATGCTCAGCCAAACGCACGGCGGAGGCGCATAGCGCTTTCCTGGTAGCCTCGCCGATGGCGGGCGACGGCGCCTCCTCCCAAACCTTCTGGCGCCGCCGCTGTAACGAACATTCGCGCTCGAAGCAGTGCACCACGCGCTCGCCGTCACCGAGCACCTGCACTTCCAGATGGCGGGCGTGTTTGATGAAACGCTCAAGATAGAGTGCTTGGCTGCCAAAAGCGGCTGCAGCCTCGGCTTGCGCGATATTATAGTGATGAGCGAGGCTCGCCTCGTCGGCAGCGACCCGAATACCGCGGCCGCCACCACCGGCGCTCGCCTTGAGCATCACGGGATAGCCGATCTGCCGCGCCACGGTGAGAGCCTGGGCGAGGTCGACGATTTCTCCCTCGCTGCCCGGGACAATCGGAACGCCGGCGGCGCGTGCCGCCGTTCGCGCCGCCGCCTTATCGCCCATCATGCGAATCGTGTCCGGTGTGGGCCCAACAAAGACCAGACCCGCGGCTGCGACGGCGTCAGCAAAGCCGGCATTTTCCGACAGAAAACCGTAGCCAGGATGGATCGCCTCCGACTGGGACTGTTGCGCCGCGGCAATTATTGCGTCCGAGTTGAGGTAGCTTTTGGTCGCCGCAGGGGGGCCTATGCAGACGGCTTCATCCGCGTAGCGCACTGCAAGACTCTCTTTGTCGGCCTCACTAAAGGCCGCGACCGTATGCAAGCCGAGCTCCTTTGCGGCGCGGATGATGCGCACCGCGATTTCGCCGCGATTGGCGATCAGGAGCTTATTGAACACGCGCGCGGGGCTCAATTGGTCTCGATGAGCAGCAGAGGTTGGCCCGGCTCGACTGCCGCTTCATTGTCGGCGAGAAAATGCACGATCCTGCCGCCGGCGTCGGCATGAACCTCGGTGAATTGCTTCATCACCTCGATCAAGCCAATCACATCGCCGTCATGGACCTCGTCGCCGTCCTGCTTATAGGGCGGCTTCCCCGGCGCCGGGCGCCGGTAAAATATCCCGGGCAGCGGGCTTAGGACTTGATGCTGCGCCATGCGTGCAATCCCTCCGATAAGACGTGAGCTAGCCAAGATACTCCGCGACTGCGGTTTTTACGGCCTTCGCGACTTCAACTGCGTTTGGCGTGTCGGAGTGGACGCAGATGCAATCGGCGCGAACGCGCACCTCGCTGCCGTTAACCGATTCCGCAACGCCTTCCCGAACCGCGCGGAGCGCGCGCGCAGCCGCACGCTTGGGATCGACCGCATGATGCTCACGCGTAATGATGAGTGAACCGTCGTCGCCGTACTCGAGATCGGCATAGTACTCGGAAATAAATGTCAATCCCTCGGCGGTGTACACCTGCTCGTGCAAAGTGCCCGCCATGCCGAGTATCGGCACGTTGAATACTTTGGCGGCATCGGCAATCGATTTCGCTACTTCACGTGACTTTGCTGCCATGCCGTAGAGCGATCCGTGCGGCTTGACGTGGAACAATTCCATATCCTCGCGTTCAAGGAAGCCCTTCAGGGCGCCGACTTGATAAATAATGAAATCGGTCAACTCCTCCGGCCGCATTTTCATTTCGCGGCGGCCGAATCCCTGCAAATCCGGCAGTGAAGGATGCGCGCCTACTTTGACCTTGTGCCGCTTAGCCAAGCGGACGGTATGGGCCATCACCGTCGGATCGGAAGCGTGAAAGCCGCAAGCGACGTTGGCGATGGTTATATGCGGCATCATACCTTCGTCGTCGCCCATCTTATAGAGACCGAAGCTTTCGCCCATGTCGCAATTGATCGCTAGCTTCCTGGCGTTCGTCTTTGTTGCCGCCATTTCTCTCCTCCTCAATTCACGCAGTCGCCTATTGCGGTGGTCATGCCGATTGTGCCGATCGGAACTTCAAGCGCCTTGTCAGGTATCCTCCGCTCAATTTCCACGAAAGCCGAACGTGATGCGTTGCGCAAATCAGGCCGCTACGGTTTCCTCGAGGGAGCGTTCCATAATGTCCAGCCCTTCGTCGATCACCTCGTCGCTTGCGGTCAACGGTACCAAGATGCGAATTACGTTGCCGTGAACCCCGCAGGTCAGCACGATGAGGCCGTTTCTCGTGCAAGTCTCCGCCCACCGCTTCGTGAGAGTAGGCGCCGGCTTATTCGTGGTGCGGTCTTCGACCAATTCAATTCCGATCATGCCGCCGAGTGCGCGAACTTCACCAATACACGCGAACCGGTTGCTCCTCGCGAGTCCGGTGATGCGTCGGGCGATACGCTCGCCAATCCGGGCACTGCGTTCGAGGAGTTTCTCCTCCTCGAACACATCGAGCACCGCGAGTCCGGCTGCGCAGGCAATCGGATTGCCGCCGTAAGTGCCTCCTAGTCCGCCGGGGACGACCGCATCCATGAGCGCCGCGCGGCCGACCACGGCCGAGAGCGGAATGCCGGCGGCCAAGCTCTTAGCCAAGGCGACGAGGTCGGCTTTGACGCCGCTATGCTCGATCGCAAACATTTTGCCAGTGCGCCCAAAGCCGCACTGGATCTCATCGGCAATGAGAAGAATACCGTGCCGGTCACAGACGCGGCGCAATTCGCGTAAAAAATCGAATGGCGCGATATAGAAGCCGCCCTCGCCCTGTACCGGCTCGATCAGGATTGCGGCGACGCGCCCCGGTTCGACGTCAATCTTGAACAGCGTCTCGATCGCTCGCAGGGAATCTGCCGCCTCCACGCCCCGAATGCTGCTGGGATAAGGTACGTGATAGACGTCGCCCGGAAACGGACCGAAGCCCTTTTTGTACGGATCCACCTTCCCGGTGAGCGCCAGCGTCATCATGGTGCGGCCATGAAAGCCACCGTCGAAGGCGATCACGGCAGGCCGGTTGGTGGCGGCACGTGCGATCTTCACAGCATTTTCAATCGCTTCGGCTCCGGTGGTCAGGAAAATTGTCTTGTTGGGACCGGTGCAAGGCGCCAACCGGTTGAGTTTTTCGGCGAGCGCGACGTAAGTTTCGTAAGGCGCCACCTGAAATGCCGAATGGGTGAACCGATCAAGCTGTTGTCGGATGGCCGCCATCACCTTAGGGTGGCGGTGGCCGGAATTAAGGACTCCGATGCCGCCGGCGAAATCGATGTAACGCCTGCCGTCGACGTCCCAGATTTCGGCGTTGTCCGCCTTTTCAGCGTAAATTTCGGTTGCTGAGCTCACGCCTTGCGACACGGCAGTCCGACGACGCGCCCTGAGTTCCTGGCTGGTTGGCATCATTCTCTCCTTCCTGCCCCGCTTTGATCAGGCGCTTAACCGGAGCGGCCGCGATCAGCCGAGCGCTTCTTTATCGGCTGATGCGATCCTGGCACCGTCCGGCGCGTTGCGGTCGGTCCCAGGCCCAGCCAAACGCCGCCGCGCCGCGCCGAGCGTGCCAACGCCTCCATGACGGCGACGCCATGGATCGCCTCCTCGACGCGCACGGGGTACGCTGGGCCGCCGCGGCAGGCATCGGCAAAGGCCTCAAGCTCCGCACGCAACGTATCGATCGGCTCAAGCGGAACGGATTCCGGCTTGCCGCCTGCCCGCTGTACTTCGAGTTGGGTGAAGTCGTCGCGCGCCTCGGCATTTGCCCCGGTGCCGAGCACGCGCAGATAGATGCTGTAAGGCGCCGCACATTGCGTGCCCACATAGCCGGTATAGCCGGCCGCAAACGCGATCAGCGCCGATGTCGTATCGTCAATATCGACCGTCACGGCCCGACGCTTGGCTTGACAGATTACGCGCGAGATAGGGCCCAGCAGCCAAATCAACGCGTCGATCATGTGGATGGCCAGCCCGGCGAGACCGCCGGCCGGGCTTTCGATGCGGTTCGCGCGCCAGCGCTCTGGCGTGTAGGCAAGGCCGCTTGGCGCCGAAAAATTGGCCTCGGCGTGCAGGATAGTGCCGAACGTGCCAGCGTCGACAAGGCGCTTGAGTTCGATCGCCGCCGGCGCGAACCGCCGGTTATGGCCCACCGCAAGGACCATTCCGGCCTCGGCGCACGCCCGCGCCGCTTTTACCGCTGAAGCTTTCGTCAGCGTGAACGGCTTTTCCACGAAAACGTGCTTGCCGGCTTTTGCTGCGGCAATGACGTGGTCGGCATGCAGTGAATGTGGGGTGGTGAGGATAACCGCGTCGATCGACGGATCCGACAACACCGCGTCGTAGCTGTCGTAAGCGCGGGCGCCGAACCGCCGCGCAAATGCCTCGCGCTTGGCGACAGTACGGGCAACCCCGCCGACAATGCGCAGCTTGTCGGTCTTGCCGTGGATGGCATTGGCAAGCACGTCCGACCACCAGCCTAATCCGACGGATGCCGCGTTCAACATGCAATCAATCCTTAAGCCGCAGCATCACAGACTGGCGCAGCTGATCGGCAATCACCGCAAGAATCAGCAAGACGCCGATCACCACCTCTTGCAAGTAGGATTGGATTTGCGCCAGGTCCATTCCGTTCTGAATGAGGCCGATGAAAATCGCCCCAAGCACGACGTTGCCGAGGTGACCGACACCGCCACGCAGACTCACCCCGCCGATCACACAAGCCGCGATCGAATCAAGGGGCATCGACGCACCGATGTTTGCTTCGCCGGTTTCGAGTCGCGCGGTGAGCAACGCGCCGGATATCGCTGCCAGCGTTCCGCACATCACGTAGGCCATGAACAGATAGAAACGAGTATTAATGCCGGATAGGCGCGATGCTTTTAGGTTGCCGCCCACGGCGTAAAAGTAGCGGCCCATGCGGGTCCGGTTCAACACGACGTACATGGCGACGAACAGGCCTGCCGTCACATAGACCGGTGACGGAATGTCGAGGAGGCGCGCAAAGCTGAATATCGTGCCGAAGGCATCGGGAATTCCGTAGACCGGCACTCCGCTGGTCAACGTCAAGGCAATGCCGAAGCTGATTGTCGCGGTGCCGAGCGTCATCATAAAGGGCGAAACGTTGAATATGGCCACCCCGATCCCGTTGACCACGCCGACGAGGGCGCCGGCACCGATCCCCGCTAGAATGCCGAGCGTGAGCGTGACGGCGGTTGCGTCGGGATGAGCGGCCGCCAGCGGCGCCATCGTCAATGCAGTAACGACCGACGTAATGGCGACTATTTTCCCGACCGACAGATCAAAACCGCCAGTAAGGAGCGCCAGCATTTGTCCCATCGCGACAATGGCCAAATAAGTGGTCTGTCGCGCAACCGTGATGAGGTTCTCGCTGGTCAGGAATCGGTTGGATAGAGCCGTGAACACGATAATTGCAGCAACCAGAAGAAACGGCAGGACGCCGATGCGAACGAACAGCCGCTGCAGCAGAACACTGAAGTCCAACCAGCGGTAACCGGCTCGATCCATTATGCGCGCGTCCGTTCAAAGAAATGCGCCAGCACGCGATCCTGAGTAATCTGCTCGCCCTTGAGTTCGACACGCAGATCGCCTCGATACATGACGTAAGTCCGATTGGTGAGATGCAGGATTTCGGTGAGGTCCGACGAGATCAGCAAAATGCCGGCGCCGCCTTCGCAAAGGTCGCGAATGAATCCATAGATGGCTACACGGGTACCGACATCGACGCCGACCGTCGGCTCGTCGAGGATAAACAATTTGACTTCCGACAGCAGCCCCTTTGCCAGAAGAACCTTTTGCTGGTTGCCGCCGGACAGCTGTTCGACATCGTGCTCTATGTTGCGTGGCTGCAGATTCAGACGCTCCGCCAATTCGCGAACTTTAGATCGCTCGCGGCTTCGATCGAGGAAGCCAAAGCGATTGAACGATCGCGACGCCAGCCACGGCAGCGAGACGTTTTCGCGCACGCTGAGCCGATCGATCAGCTCCAGACCCTGAAAAACCATGCCGATCCGGCGGCGCGCCAGGGCGCGGGCCGTGCGGTCCAGCGTCGCGGTGTCGCTGCCGAATGCGATCAGCCTGCCCTCCGACGGCAGCGCGCCAAGGGCGATGATGTCAAGAAGGGTGGTTTTGCCCGCGCCGGCCTCGCCGCTCACGACGTAAAA
>JASHRY010000241.1 GCA_030037105.1 Xanthobacteraceae bacterium | reverse complement strand
CTCATCGTCTGCGTCGGACGCCTGTCGCCGGAGAAGGATCATCGCACGCTCCTGCGCGCGTTGAGCCTGTTGCCGGCCGCGCGCCGGTGGCGGCTCGCCGTCGTCGGCGACGGCGCGGAACGGGCCGCGCTCGAGGATTTTGCGCGCCGCAGCGGCCTCGCCGGGCGGACGATCTTCACCGGTGAGGTCGCCGATCCGTTCGCGTGGATGATGCGGGCGCGCCTCGCCGTCTGCTCGTCGCTTTATGAAGGGCTCGGCAATGCCATCATCGAAGCGCTCGCCTGCGGCACCCCGGTGGTCTCGACCGATTGCCCCTACGGGCCTCGGGAAATCCTGCAAGGCGGCCGTTACGGCACGCTCACTCCGGTCGGCGATGCCGCGGCCATGGCGGCGGCGATCGACGCCGCGCTGGAGCGGATGCCGGATCGGCGGCTGCTGATGACGCGCGGATTGGAGTACGCGGCCGCGGCCGCGGCCGAACGGTTTCTCGAAATCGCGGCGGACCTCGAACCGGCGCCGCGCGGCGTGAATGGTCCGCGCGCCGTTGTTGTCGCATCCTGAGGCCGGCCATGCTGCAGCCCCTCCTCGACGGCCTGTCGCGGAAAGCCGCGCGGCATCATCGCTCGAAGCCGTTCGCCATGCGCAACGGCGCGCCGCTCGCGAGCTTCACCTTCGACGACGTTCCCGATACGGCTTACTCGAACGGCGCCGCCATCCTCGAGGCGCGCGGCCTGCGCGGCACGTTCTACGTCGCGGGCGGCACCTGCAGCCGCCGCGACACCTATTGGCGCGTGATCGGACGCGATCAAGTCCGCGCCCTGCACGAGCGCGGCCATGAGATCGGCTGCCACACATTCTCGCACGTGCGCGTCGATCGGCTCGATGCGCGTGCGCTCGAGGACGAGTGCCGGCGAAACCGTGAGCTTCTGGGCGAGCTGTGCGCCGGCATGCGGCCGACCAACTTCTGCTACCCGTTCGGCGGCGTATCGCTTGCGCGCAAGCTGCAGCTCCAGAAGCGCTTCGATAGCTGCCGCGGCATCTACGAAGGCGTCAATGCCGGGATCGTCGATCTCGGCCTGCTCCGGGTGATCGAACTTTACGATCGGACGCTGACGCCCGATAAGCTGCGGCGCGTGCTGCGCAAGACCTGCGCGCGCAACGGCTGGCTGATCTTCTATACCCACGACGTGGCCGAGACGCCGAGTTGGATCGGCTGCTCGGCGGCGCTCCTGCGGGCGACGGTTGCGGCGGTTCAGGCCGAGGGCATGGCCTGTCTGCCGGTCCGCGATGCGCTCACGGCGATCGGCTATCGGACCGAGGCGGCCGCTTGCGCGCCCGGCGCGCAATCCTGAGCCATTCGCGAATGCCGGTGCTGCCGGCGATGCGCGCCATCGCTAAGGCGGACGGCGCGCGTGGGCCGTAGGGCGTTCGCGCCGCGTGCGCCGCCATGAAGATGCGCAGGATTTTCGGCGACTCGACAAGGTACCGGCGCCACAGCCGCCGCGGTTCCTGCGCCAGGCGATAGGCCCATTCCAGACTGAGCCGCTGCATCCATAGCGGCGCGCGGCCGCGCGCTCCGGTGAGAAAATCGATCGCCGCTCCGACGCACAGCGCGACGCCGCCGCTGCGTCCGAGGTCGCCGATCTCGCGCGCGATCAGTTCCTGCGCCGGGCAGCCGACGCATAAAAGCAGGATGTCCCACGGCCGCACGACGCAGTCGCGCGCAACGGCGCGGCGCAGCGCCGCATCGCCGGCAAGACCCGCTGGCGCGGGCAGAATATCGAACGCCACATCGGGATAGGCGGCGCGCAACGTCGTCGCCGTGGCGCGCGGCGGACCGACGATGAGAAGCCGCCGCCCGCCTGTCGGATCGGGAGCGCCGAGCGCAGCGAGCAGCGCCGCGACCAGGTCGCTGCCGGTGACGAGCGGCAATGCGCGCCCTTCGAGCCGCGCCAGCGCCCGCAGGATTCGACTGTCGCAGAGCGACAGCCAGGCGCCGCGGTAGATCGGCATGAGGCGTTCCGGCTGATCGTGAGCCGTGACGACGTGGTAGGCGTTGGGCGTGACCACGTAGCGGTAGGGCGCGCCGCGGCGCCCGATGATGAGGCGAACCGCCTCGCGTTGCGACAGCAGGCAGAACGGCAGGCCGAGGAATTCGATGCGCGGCGGTTGCCGCGGCGCGCTGTCGCGGTCCGCCAATCGCGCGTTGCTCGTTTGCCGCATCATCCTGGTGGCGCCGTCATGCCTTTGCCAACGGCGCTTCCGGCGCTGGCACCGCGGTCAAAAGACCGAAGCGGCGGATTGCGAAGCCGCCGAACAGGACGAAGACGAGAGCGTCGAGGGCGAGCGGAACAAGGCCGCCGGGAATGAGCTCGGCCGTTGCCTGCGCGCCAAACACGAAGAGGATCGCCAGCGCCGACATGACTCCGAGCGCGGTGAAATCGATCGGCAATTTGTACCAACGGCGGCCGAGCGCCATGAACGCGACGCAGGAGATGATGCACGCCGCCATCAAGGCGACGGCCGCCCCATGCGTGCCGTAGGCGGGAACAAGCAGGAACGAAAGTGCCGTGGAGACGACCACCAACAGCAGCGAGATCACCAGATCGAGATAGCTCGCGCGGGTGAAATAGATCACCTGCGCAAAGTAGAAGTTTCGCATGGTCATGAAGGCGAAAGCGACGGCGAAGATCGGAATGAGGCCGCGGGCGGGCGCGACGAATTCCGGCCGGAACACCGCCCGCAAGATGGGGCCGCCGAAGACGATGAAGAAGGCGGCGCCGAATGCCGCGGCGGCGAGGCAGGCATTGAAGGCCCGCTGCAACGTGGCGTCGGCGGCATCGCGGTTGCCTTTGTTCGCATGGCTTTTGGCGATCGTCACCAGCGACAGCGTGATCGCGTCGCCGAGGACCGTAAAGCTTTGCCGCAGCGTGTCGGCGACGACGCCATAGGGTCCGAGCGCTGCAGTGCCGAGATAATGGGCGAGAAAAAGCCGGTCGATGCTCTGTCCGACGGCGGCGACGCCAAAGGAGAGGAGCAGCGGCCAGCCGTAGCCGAGGATGTGCAGCGAGGCGGCGCGCGAGCGGTGCGACCAGCGCACGCCGGAAAAGGTCGCAAGCGACGGCGTGGCGGCGATGACGTGCGCGACGGCGACGGCGACGGCAAGCCCGCTGGCGCCGCCGCCGAGCCACAGGCTGGCGCTGCCCAACACCGCCGTGAGCGCGGCGCGCAGGATCATCGACAGCGCGGCGGCACGGGCATGAAGGAGCGTGCGCGCCACCTCGAACGCGGCTTCGTACAGCGTCATCCCGCACACCAGAGCGAAGACCGCGAGGAGAAAGCTCGGCGCGAACAAGCCGAAAACGCCGAATGCTGCCAGCGCCAGCGCCACAAAAGCCAAGCCGGCACCGAGAAGTCGCGCCAGCGAGCTGATGTATTCGGCAAAGCGGTCCTGATGGTAAACGCCGAAATAGGCGAAGCGCATCCATTGCGCGCCGAAGCCGTAAACGATCAGCGACCAAGCAAAGATGAGAACGTAATGGCCGTATTCCGCGGGGCCGGCCAGGCGCGAGAAAATGGCGACGGCGAGGAGATTGCCGATGGCCGACACCGCGCGCGCGCTCAGGTAGAGCAGGCCGGAAATATTAAGCATTCCGCGTGATAGGTCATCGCTGTGGTGAAAAGAAGTGGCCGCAAAAGCTTTCACTGAGTATCGTTAAATCGTCTGCCGCCATGAATCGGATTGCGCATCGTCACAACTGAAATCTCATGCGTATTCTGCAAGTCCTTCACGATCGCGAACGCGGCGGTGTTCAGACGCTTGCCAGCATGATCGAAGAAGGATTGTCATCGCACCGGTTCGCGTTCGAAACGGCGTATCTGTTTCCGCGCCCGGGTCTGTCGGTGCGGGTGAAGCTTGCCTGTGCCTTGCGCATGGCGCGCCGCGTCTGGCGCGGCGATTTCGACGCGCTGATCGCGTACCAGGCGACGGCGTCGATTCTCGTCGGCGCAATTGGCTGGCTGCGCGGCTGTCGGTTGCGCATCGTGCACCAGACTTGCACGCCGGGCCAAACGGCGCCGCCGATCCGATGGCTCGACCGGCTCGCCGGCAGCCTCGGCCTTTACAGCGCCAATATCGCCAACAGCGCCGCCACCTGGACCGAGTTCGCCCGCTATCCCGCGCCATACCGGCGCGCAATGATCCTGATCGAGCACGGGCTCGATGCGCCGGCGCCGACCCGGCACCGCGAGGAGGCGCGCCGGCGCTTCAACTTGCCGTCGGCGCAGCCGCTCCTCCTCAATGTCGGCCGGCTGACGCCGCAGAAGAACCAGGACCTGCTGATCCGGGTGCTGGCCGATTTGCCGCAATCGCATCTCGTGCTCGCGGGAGGCGGTCTGCAGGAAGGCGCGTATCGCGCGCTCGCCGCTTCGCTTGGCGTGGCCGACCGCTTGCACATGCTCGGGCCGCTGCCGGCAGCCGATATTGCCGACCTCTATCTCGCTGCCGACCTTTTCGTGTTCCCCTCGACATGGGAGACTTTCGGGCTTGCCGCCGTCGAAGCCGCCATGGTCGGCATGCCGATGGTCGTGGCCGATCTGCCGGTGCTGCGCGAGGTGCTGCGGGTCGATGGCGCCGAACCGGTCGCGTTCGTTGCCCCGCACGACGTCGAGGGCTGGACCGCGGCGATCGGCGCGGCGCTGGCGAGGCCGCCCGGGCCGCAGGTCGCCGCCGCCTTCGCTCGCGGCGTGCGCCGTAGATATTCGCGGCAGCGGATGATCGAGAGCTATCTCAGCCTGCTCGAAACGCAGGCCCGGAATGATTCGAACGCGCCGCAATCCGGTTTGTCGGCGACGGCGGAACGAGCCCGGCCATGAGACCGTGGGTATGCTTGGCCGCGGCGGCGGTCATTGCGGCGGGCGTCGCGGCCGCAGGGACGGCTGCCGCCGTCGGCCCGCCCGCTTTCAAACGCGGCGCGACGCTCGTTGAATTTTTCCAATTTCCCGCGACGACCGGCGATGGCGAAGCGAAAAGCTATGCCGATCCCGCTTATCCCCGGGCGCGCGCGGCATTGGCGCTTTTCGATTTCGACGAGCTGCACCGGATTGGCTTCGACCACATGCGCGTCCCGCTCGACATGGGTCCGCTGATGCAGGGCGACGAGCGGCAGCGGCGGAAGATTCTCGATGATCTCCTCGCGGTCATTGCCGCGATTCATCGTCACGATCTCAACGTGCTGGTCACGTTGTTCCCGCCGTCGCTGCATCACGAATTGCCGGAGACCTATCTCGACGGTCTCGACGGTCCGAAATTCCGCCTTTATGCGACGATGGTCGAGCGCGTCGCCGCGGCGCTGGCGTCCGTCAACACCGGGGTCGTGGCGCTCGAGCCGATGAACGAGCCGCAATCGAAGTGCCGGGTCCGATTCGGGACGGATTGGACCGCCTACCAGGAGGTCATGGTCGAGCGCATCCGCGGCATTGCGCCGAATCTGCCGCTGTTCCTCACCGGCGGCTGCTGGTCGAACATCGAGGGCATCGTTCTCCTCGATACCCATTTGTTGCACGACCGGCGCAATTTCGTCAGCGTACATTTCTATTATCCTTTCCTGTTCACGCACCAGGGCGCCACCTGGACGATGCCGTATCTGGCGGGCACGATCGGGGTTCCGTTCCCGGCCGCGGCCGGAAGCCTTGACGATACGCTGTCGCTGACGCGCGCGAGGTTCCGGACGGTGACGCTGGCGCCGCCGGGCGTCGATCGGCAGGCGGCCGAGGCCAAGGCGGAGAGCGAAATCCGCCGCTATTTCCAGGAGGCGCAGGGTCCCGCGCAGATCGCGCAGTGGATGAACCAAGTCGCCGATTGGCAGGCGCGTCAGCGCGTCGATTCCGATCGGATCGTGTTCACCGAGTTCGGGGCCATGAAGCAGACGATCGAAGGGGTGGAAATCGACCGGGCTTCGCGGGCGCGCTGGCTGCGCGATACGTCCGCGGCGATCGAAAGCCACGGCTGGGGCTGGACCGCCTTCGTGCTGCGCGACGATCCGTTCGGCCTCTATGTGCGCGAGAGCGACCGCTATCCCGATCCGCAACTCATGCGCGCGCTGCGTCTCGACGTGCCGGAGACTGCGGCGAAGCCCGTCTGGCGCGCGCGATTGCCGGACGGCCCCGCCCGATGATGACGACGACCGAACGGCCGATCACGGCGTGGCGCGCGTGACCGAGAGATAACGCAGGCCGAAGGCTGCGGTCACGAACACGAACCAGATTTCGCCGACCTGCTGGAAAATCGAGCTTTCGAAGCACGAGGCGTACACGCCGTAAAGGCATATACGTAGGAACAGCATTTGCAGGACGCGAATGTGCGGCTCGCGCGAGCGGCGATAAAAATCGAGGATCGGCAGAACGACGATCCAGACGATCGCCAGCACCAGTCCGGGGATGCCGATGGTCACCGCCAAATTGACGTAAGCATTGTGCGCGTCGCTTGCCGCATTCACCCAGCTTGAATTGTCGCCCAGCCCATAGACCACCTCCTCGGTGCCCCAGAACGCGGAAAAGCCGTAGCCGGTGAACGGGCGCAGCGCGACGTATTGCAGCGCCAACTGCCAGATCTCGGTCCTGCCGGTATAGGTCGCGTCCGGCATCACCGATTCCATCAGCCTGCGTAGCGCGGGGAAATAGACCGTGCCGACGGAGCACACGTTTAAAACGGCAAGAATGACGATCACCAGCGCGACCCCCACGATCGGCCGGCGGCTCCGGGCGATGATCGCCGCCAGAATCAACACCAGCGGCAGCACGCCGATCGCCGTCTTCGACTCGGTAAAGGCGAGAAAGACCGAGGCGAGGCCGATGATCGCGGCGCCGAGGGCGCGACTGCGCATGCGCGCCACGAACATTCCGATGAAGATGAAGAGCACCATCGTCGCGCCCGCCTGGTTCTTGTGCGGGAATAGTCCGCGCCAGTCCCCGGCATGTTCGGGCTCGGCGAAATCGGTCGCCTGGTGAATCGAAAGCGACGGCGCGAGCAGAACGCCGAGATAGCACGCGGCGAGCACGATGAGCACGGTCGCGGCCATCAGGTCGCTGAAGTGCCGGGCGTTCTTCGGCAGCAGCAGTGCCATCCCGGAAATGCTCATGATGACGAGCGTGAAGGCGAAGCGTCGCGCGGCGAGCGCGGGCTCCCAGGAGCCGACCACCGAGACGGCGCACCAGGCCAGTACGGCGAGCAGGGCCGGCCGCAGCAACGGCAGCAGT
>JASHRY010000240.1 GCA_030037105.1 Xanthobacteraceae bacterium | reverse complement strand
GACGCCTTCATCAAACAGCTTCGCACCACATTGCCGCAGAAGTTTCCGGGAGCGACCTTCTCGTTCCTGCCGGCCGATATCGTTTCGCAAATCCTCAATTTCGGCCTGCCGGCGCCGATCGACGTGCAGGTCATCGGCAACAACCAGGAGGCCAATTACGCCTATGCGACGAACCTGCTCAAGCGCATCCGTACCGTGCCCGGCATCGCCGATTTGCGCATCCAGCAGGTGTTCAACTACCCGCAGATCAACGTGAACGTCGATCGGACGCTGGCCGGCGAGGTCGGATTGACGCAGCGCGACGTCGCCGACAGCCTGTTGGTGACGTTGTCGGGCAGCGGCCAAGTGAAGCCGAATTTCTGGTTGAACACGGAGAACGGCGTCTCCTACCCGATCGTCGCCCAGATGCCGCAATACCGCATCGACACAATGTCGGACCTCGCCAACGTGCCGGTCACGTCGTCGACGACGAAAGCGCCGCAATATCTTGGCGGCCTCGCGCGCATCACCCCGGGGCCGAGCCCGGGCGTCGTTTCGCACTACAACGTGCAGCCGGTGATCGATCTGTATGGGTCTGTTCAGGAGCGCGACCTCGGCGCCGTAGCCGGCGACATCAATCGCATCCTCGCGCAAACCCGCAATGACTTGCCGCGCGGCTCTTATGTCGCGCTGAGCGGGCAGGTTCACACGATGACGACCGCCTACGGCCAATTGTATTTCGGCCTCGCCGGCGCCGTCGTGCTCATTTACCTGGTGATCGTGGTCAATTTCCAGTCCTGGCTCGACCCCTTCATCATCGTCACCGCATTGCCGGGAGCGTTGGCCGGCATCGTCTGGATGCTGTTCATGACCGGGACTACGTTGTCGGTCCCCGCGCTTACCGGCGCCATTATGTGTATGGGCATCGCAACGGCCAACAGCATCCTGCTCGTGAGCTTCGCGCGTGAAGGTTTGGCGGCCGGCCTCGATGCGGCGACGGCGGCGCTCGAGGCCGGCTTCACCCGCTTTCGCCCGGTGCTGATGACCGCGCTCGCCATGATCATCGGCATGCTGCCGATGGCGTTTGCGCTCGGCGAAGGCGGCGAGCAGAATGCCCCGCTCGGCCGCGCCGTCATCGGCGGCCTGCTGGCGGCAACGGTGGCAACCCTGTTCTTCGTCCCGACCGTTTTCAGCGTCTTGCATTCCCGGCGCGAGCAAGACGTCGCGCCGGAACCGCCGCAGCCCGAACCGATTGCCTGACCGGGAGCAACGAATGGTCGCCGAACATCACAGCTCCCCGCACGCATCAGCGCCGCTGCCGCCGCCGCGCAACCTGCGCCGGATCGGGATGATCGCCGTCATCGTCGCGCTCATCATCGCGGTGTTCGGAATCCTGCAGCGGCGCAGCCACGAGGCCGAGGTTGCGCATTGGACCTCGGAGCAGGCAATCCCGACCGTCGCCGTCGTCGCGCCGCGGCCGGGCGGCGCCAAACAACCTCTGGTACTGCCGGGCACCGTGCGGGCCTGGTACGAAGCGCCGATCTATGCCCGGGTCAACGGCTACCTGAAGAACTGGTACTTCGATTACGGAGCCCACGTGAAGAAGGGCGACCTCCTCGCCGAGATCGACGCGCCCGATCTCGATGCGCAATTGGCCGCGGCGCAGGCCAAGCTGAATTCGGCGCGCGCGCTGGTCAAAGTCAGACAGGCCGAGCGTCAGTTCGCCCAATCAACTTACGAGCGTTGGCGGGATTCTCCCAAGGGCGTGGTCTCGGTGCAGGAACAAGAGAGCAAACAGGCCGACTACAACAGCGCCATGGCGCGCCTCAACGCCGCCGAGGCGGAGGTTGCTGCCGACCAGGGCGACGTCGCCCGTTTGCAGGCGCTGGAAGATTACAAAAGGATCACCGCGCCGTTCGACGGCGTCGTAACCGCGCGCGAGACCGACATCGGCGCCCTCATCAACGCCGGCAGCGGCACCGGCGGCGGCAGCGGGCCCGAACTGTTCCGCGTCGCCGATATTCATCAGATGCGGATCTACGTGCAGGTGCCGCAGCAATTGTCCGCGGATATTCGTCCCGGGCTGACCGCCAGTCTGCATCTGCCGCAATATCGGGACAAGACCTTCAAGGCGACCGTGGCCACCACGTCGAGCGCCATCAACACCAGCGCGCGGACTTTGCTGGTGGAGCTCCACGCCGAGAATCCGGACCACCTGCTGCAGCCGGGCGCCTACGCTGAGGTCGATTTCAACGTGCCGGGCAATCCCGACGTGGTCCGCGTACCGACAAGCACGCTCATTTTCCGTCGGCACGGACTGGAAGTCGCCACGGTCGGGCCGGGCGACAAAATCGAGCTCAAGCCGGTCACGCTCGGCCGCAATCTCGGCACCGAGGTCGAAGTGGTGAAGGGGTTGACGCTTTCCGACCGCGTGGTGAACAGTCCCCCGGACTCCCTTGCCGCCGGCGACGTCGTGCGCATCGCGGGTCAACAAGCCGTTTCCGGCAGCCGCAAGGCCGGACAGTCGGCCAATCCGGCCCCGACCAACGAAGACGTGGCGGCCGCGCCGCCGGATTCGAAACAGCATTGACGGATGCAAGACGCCGACCGGCGCAATGAGCGGCGGCCTTCCGGCTGACGCTCACCCGATCGTGCATGCAGCGACCTTAAGCGCAGCCACATTGAATCGGATTGCGCACCATCTTATCAATGGGGCATGATCTTTTCGGAAAACCAGTTCCCACTTTTTCCGATCATGCACTAAATCCCCTGCCCGCCTCCCGGATTGTTGAAGACTTTCACGCGGAAGCGCTGGATTTGCTTGCGGCCGCCGCTCAGGCCTATCTCCAACTCAAACTCGTCGGTACCGTTGAAATTCTCCGCAGCGCGGTAAAAAGCGACAAAGGCCGGCACTTCGGTGGCGAGGCATTGCTTGAAATTGGTAGCCTTGAGCGTGGCGCGCTTGACGCGCACGGCGCCGTGCGTCGGCGGGACAAGGAGGCGAATCGCCGGCAGCGGGCCGGACGTGCAGTCCGGCCGGATCGTGGTATAGATGCCGACACGCACCTCGTGTCCGGGCGCCGCCTTGACCTGGCGTTCGACGAGACCGCCCTGCGCGGCAGCGGCGAGCACGGACGCGCATAGCAGCGCCGCAGCGGCGAGCCGGCATCGGATCATGGAACATCTCGGCTGACTTTGAGTCGACGAAACATCGGAGACCCTCCTTCGCCACGCTTCGGAGAGCATCCCGCGTCGTCGGCACATCGGGTGCAAATCCTGCGCAGCGCTTGGCGTGCGCCGATCTCCAATGGCGGAGAGGAAGGGATTCGAACCCTTGATACGGCTTTAGACCGTATAACGGTTTAGCAAACCGCCGCCTTCAGCCACTCGGCCACCTCTCCGACGGCGGGATACCTATGCTTTCGGGCATTCCGCGTCAAACGCAGCGACCAGGTCCGGCGAATCTAGCGTCGTTCTCCGCGACTGCGAAAGTGATTCCACCCCGGCGGTGAACCTTTGCCGATCCGGACTCGCACGTTCGACAGAGCCAAGATGACGAAATTCGCCAACCGGCCCCGGTCAATGGGCGCTGAGCCAATCGCGCGCGGCGCGCTGGGCGGCGGCAATCTCGATGTCCGACATCTGATCGGCGATCTCGCGCCGCAGCCGGATCGCCTCGGCGTTGCCCTTCGCCGCCGCCAGATTGAACCATTTGTGCGCGGAGACGAAATCGACCGGCACGTCGCGGCCGACCGAATACATTATCCCAAGCTCGAACAACATGTCGCCGGCAGCGAGTCCTTCGCCGAACGGCGCCGCATTGCTGTCGAGCATTTCCAAACGAGCCATGGTGCACACTCCCCTGTTTACGCCTCGTCACCTCTGTCCGCCGTGGCGGCTTCGCCGGCCTTATACCCCCAGCCGACACTCCGATATTCCGCAGAACATTTGAATGGTGGTTTAAGCAATGCGATGAATCAAAGCTGAACTCGCGCCCGGCAATTGCGCGATCAAGGCAACGCGGCGTTAAGAAACCGACGCGCCGGCCCGCTGGCGCCGCCGAGCCGGCTATGCCCGGCGGGAAGTCGCTTGCAATGCCGGGGTCGTGAGTTATCCTTCCGCCCTCGCGATCAGGGGGGAAGAATCATGAGCAGCTTTCGCATCGCCGCCGTCGTCGTCCTTGCCGCCGTCGGGCTTGCGCCGGTTATGATCGCGCCCGCGCACGCCGCCGATCCGTTCGGCACCTGGCTCACGGGAGACAAAAAGGGCAAGGTCCACATCGTCAATTGCGGCGGCGCGCTCTGCGGCAACCTCGTCTGGCTCAAGGAGCCGATCGATCCCGACACCAACAAGCCGAAGCTCGACAAGCACAATGTCGACGCGGGCAAGCAGAGCCGCCCGCTGCTCGGCGTCCCCATCGTGCTCAACATGAAGCCGAGCGGCACGCCCGACAAATGGGACGGGCAAGTCTACAACGCCGAGGATGGCAACACCTATTCGGGCTCGTTCACGCTCACCGGCGCAACCACCGCCGAATTGAAAGGCTGCGTGCTCGGCGGCCTGATCTGCAAGGCGCAGACCTGGACCAAGACGCATTGATCGTCTTTCGCGTCCCCAGCGGGAGCGTCGCAGTCACGGTTGCGCGGCCGCAATCCGAGCTTGATCGGCTCGGCGCGCCGCGCCTTCGCCTCTTTGCCGATAATAGCGGGGTTCGCCTGCGACCTGTTTTGCGCGCGCGTCACGACCGCCGGTCCGGTGAGACAAAAACGGCGCCCGGGTCGGCGCCGCGACATCGACCGGACAATATGGGGACCGACCGGCGAGACACAGGAGGGCGTCGGCGAGAAGCCCGAGGCTCAAATCCGCCGGCGAATTCGCCGCGGCGAGGTCCGGATCGTCCGTCCCTCCATCTTCACCCGCGCGCTTTGCGCACGATCGCGAAGCCTTGAGTCTCCGTCCCGCCGACGCCCCCATCGTCCACTGAGCCGGCGCGTCGCAAGCGATCATCGATCGACCGTCGACGGCGGCCGGCTCGTGTGACCCGATCCTCGACTCATGCGATGCCGAAGATCGATAACGGCGTGACTACTTCTTCTTCCGGCGTTTCGTCTTTTTCGCCGTCTTCTTCGCCGCTGCTTTCGTCTTTCTCTTCTTCGCCATTGCTGCCCTCCTAGCCTGAGTGGATGGCGACATCGGTGCAGTGCAGTCGCGAATCGATCTGCACTGCCATCCGATTACTACAGCAGGAGAAAAATAACAGTGACTCCGCTTAATTTTGTGTGTAACTGCCGCTCCCCCGCCTCGACCGTCGATCGGCGTCGCTGTCGTCGGAAAAATTCTGGTCGAAAAAATTTTCCGCGGCACGACGGCGCAAGAAAAATCTGAAAGTCGCAGAAATGCCGATGACATACGGATTTCTGCGACGTCGCGTTGCGCCGATCGCGAAGGCGAGCGCGCGCGTCGCGCACCGGCGCGACGCGCTCCAGCGCGCGCAAAGTCGCCAACGCGCGCCGGTTTCGCCGCCACAAAAAAATTTTGCACGGGACGCCTCCACGGGCACGTTGACGGCCTTGTCGAGGGGCAAAACGCGCGAATCAGTGCCAACCGATTCGCGCCCGCGGCGCGTTCCGCGACCGC
>JASHRY010000239.1 GCA_030037105.1 Xanthobacteraceae bacterium | reverse complement strand
CATCGTCGACGTACCGTGCGAGATCTTTCCCGCCGATACCGGCCTGATCGTAGCCGATGCCTTCGGCGCATCGATCGTAGGCGAGGCGCCGGAGCATCGGCTGTCGCCGGCGCGGCGCAGGGCCGTAATGCTGCGCTTCGCGCACGCGGCGGCGTTGCGCTTGCAGGCGCTGGCCGATCCGCAGGGGCCCTATGCCGGGGAATTCTAAAAATCGAGCTCGCCGGGTGAAACGGCGGGGCCTTGGACGGGCATCGTCGCCTGGCGCATGTCCGCCGTCTCCGGCGCGAATTCCTTGACGCCGTCGTCATCGAGCACGAAGAGCGGGACCACCCGCGGCAGTTCGATGTCTCGAACCAATGCGAGCCAGCGATTGTCGAGCATGATCCAGCTCCCGTCGATGCGGACGGCAACGACGGCGTGATCCTCCCCGACGGCGAGGTCGCGCACAATAACGAGTCTCATGTCGGCGGCCGTGACTCCCGCTTCCTTGAGCGCGACGTATTTCGCGATGGCGTAATCCTCGCAATCGCCGTGACCGGTGGTGAGGGTCTGCAGCGGCGCGCTCCAGACGTCGGGTTCACCCCATTGGGCAAGGTCGCTCATCGGGATGATCGCCAGGTTGATGGCGCGGTTGATGACACCGATGCGGGCGCGGCCGGCATGCGCACGGCCCTCCGCGATCACGGCGAGAAACTTTTGCGCCGCCGCCGGGCAATGCTCCATGCTTTCGCGGCAAACCGCCAGAACTTCGCTTTCGGCGCGGATATCGGCCCTTACGCCGTTCCACTTTGTTATCACGTTGCCGTCCGTCACCGGCACGACATTAAGCCCGAATGGCTCGGCGGCGGACGATATTGCGCTCGACGGCGCGGCGGGATCGATCGCCGCCACGTTGACCTGCCATTGCGCGGCGGCGGTGACCGGACCGCCGCAAGCGGCGAGCGCAACGATAAACAATTTGGCAATATGGCGTGACGCAACGCGACCGGACATCTCGACGTCCCTGTGGCGCGGGCTTTGCGCTCACGCGCATGCCGCGGCTTTTTCAGGGATCGCGATAACCCAGCCGCCGGTGCCGCCGAGTTAAGATCGATCAGGCTTGCGGAAAACGATTGCGAACAGCGTGCAGACACTCTCACGCCGTCGGAAACAATTTTATTGAATGCGGTTGCAACCCGGTCATGGCCCATTTTTGACGGTGCGGGCCGGAGGCGCGCAGCGTCGACCCTGTTCCGCGGTTCGCGGTGCTGCGGCGTTTATACCCGCTCCTTTCGGAAAACCGGGTTTCCACTTTTCCGGATCATGCTCTCGGATTGCCGCCGCTCGGTGATTGCCGGGCCGAACCGCGCAGAAGGCGGAATGACGTGGGCTGTTAACTCCGCCCGCCGCCGGCGAGGACGGCGCGAGTCGCCCGGTCCGGGCCGAAATCATCGACGTTGTCGATTGCGAGCAGATCGGCGAGGCGAGTGCGGGCGCGGTTCACGCGGCTTTTGATGGTGCCGACCGCGCAGCCACAGATCGACGCGGCGTCTTCGTAGGAAAAGCCGGAGGCGCCGACCAGGATGAGCGCCTCGCGCTGATCCGACGGCAGCTTGGCAAGCGCGTTGCGGAACTCGGCGAATTCGACCCGTCCGGTCTGCTCCGGATGCGATTTGAGCGTTTCGGCATAACGCCCGTCCGCGTCCTCCACCTCGCGCCGCCGCTTGCGATATTCGGAACGGAACAGATTGCGCAAAATGGTAAAAAGCCACGCCGGCATGTTGGTGCCGGGCTCGAACGAATCGATGTGCGCAAGCGCGCGCAGGAGCGTCTCCTGCACCAGGTCGTCGGCGCGATCAATATTGCCGCAGAGCGAGATCGCGAATGCACGCAAACTCGGCACCGTGGCAAGCACCTGATCGCGTATGACCGGATCTAGCCTCATGCCAACCCGTCATCCTGTTCGCTCAGTCGGCGAACCAGGTCGGCGATGTGTTGCGGCACCCCCTGGTTGACGACCGCGTCGTACATGGCGCGCAATTGCTGACCGATGCGCGCCTGGACTTCCCGCCCGAGGCGTACTTCGGTCTTGCGTGAAGTGACTGGCCTGCCCATTGCATCCCGGGCTTCCGGCTTTTCCGTGTTCGGGACCGGAGGCTCAACGTTAGCTGTCTTACCCGTCTTCATTTTCATCACGCCCCCGTGTCCAATCCTGAATGGCGGCCCCCGACCGCTGCCCCAAAGAACGCGCAGCTTTTATCTTGGTTCCCGCCAGGGAGAGTTTTTCGGGAACTTTGTTTGCGCGGCGACGTTCTAGCCGATAGCTTCGGGATATTGAAAGGGGAGGGTCGTCCTTGTCTACGTCGCAAGCCGTACTCCAGCACCTGCCCTACCTGCGCCGCTATGCGCGCGCGCTGACCGGCAGCCAAGCGTCCGGCGACGCCTATGTCGCCGCAACTTTGGAATCGCTGATCGCCAGTCCGAATATTCTCGACTCCAGCCCCAATCATCGGGCCGCCCTTTATCGCTTATTCACGAAAATCTGGAATTCCGTCGCGGTCAACGGCAAAACCGACGCGGCCGAGACGAATCTGGCGCCGGAACAACATATTATCCAAATTACGCCGCGCCCACGCCAAGCCTTCCTGCTGGTGGCGCTGGAAGGCTTTTCCGAGGATGAGGCGGCGCTCATCCTCGACTGTGATCTGCCAACCCTGCGCGGTCTGGTCGAGGAATCCGGCCGCGAGCTTGCCGCCGAGATCGCGACCGACGTTCTCATCATCGAAGACGAGACGTTCATCGCCATGGACATCGAAGCGCTGGTGGAAAGCCTGGGCCACAAGGTCATCGGCGTCGCGCGCACGCACACCGAAGCCATTGCTCTCGCCAGACAAAAGCAGCCCGGGCTGATCCTGGCGGACATTCAGCTTGCCGACGGTAGTTCGGGGCTCGACGCCGTGAACGAGCTTCTCGGCTCGTTCGAGGTGCCCGTGATCTTCATTACCGCCTACCCGGAGCGCTTCCTCACCGGGCAGCAGCCGGAACCAGCATTCCTCATCGCCAAGCCTTTCCAACTCGCGGTGGTCTCGGCCGTGGCGAGCCAAGCACTCTTCTTCGGGCGCAAGGCCCGTCAGCGCGAGCGGCAGCCGACCGCGTAGTCCACGAACCTCCCCCGAGGCGTCACAAGGCATCATGGCCCGGCACGGGATCCGGCATGGCACCAGGGTGCGCGCCTGACCGAAAATTAGGGCGCAGCCGATCGGTCCATCGACTGCGCCCATTATGGCCGGCCAAGCACGGGGGGAGGGGGGAAAGGATGGCCGGTCTCGACAACAAGCGCCGACTACGGAATTTGTTCCGTCCAAACCGGCGCCGCTTCGCGCACGCGAACCGACAATCACGCAAGTGTGAGCATTTCCATCACAACACGGTGAATCTCGGCGCGGAACTACGCGCGCCAACATACGTTGCTCACGGCGCGTGGCCGGACGGCCGCAAAGGCCGCGCCTGTTTCGGGACAGGGGGATGGGCGTCGGCGCCGGGAGACAATTCCGATGTTCGCGATCCTGTCTGTTCGCGTTGCAGGCGTCATGGGACTCCTTTTGCTTGCGTTGTTCACAGCGAGCCTTGTTTCGCTCCCGTCATTGCCAACGAGCGCCAACGCGGGTTTGTCGACAAAACCGGCGCCGTTCGTGAACCGCGCCCGCAAGGGCGACCGCTTGCCGACGGCAAAACCGATCGCTCTCCCGGGCGAACTCGGATTCCCGGCGTCACCGGTTGCGCCCCGGCGCGCGCCGACGGGAGCAAGGGAAATTCCGTCCGGTTGCGATCCGGCTTTCAGTCCGATCTCTTCGCCATTGCTGGCAAATGTTTATCGACGTTGCATCACGTAAGAGCGCCGCTCCGGCTTTCCGGCAGAGCATGATTTTTTCGGGAAACGCGGCTCCCGCTTTTCCAAATCATGCTCTCATAAAATCCGATCGCTACTAAAAGACCGAAGCAAACGTTGCGCCTCGCATCAGCATAAATCCGCGTCGAAACTTTTTCCCGCGCCCGCGCGACGCGGACACGGTCGACTTCCCTGATCGTGCCGGTATCGGCACCGCTCTCCAGTCCGTATTGACGATGCGACGCATCGCCGCGAGGCAGCCCTGTTTCTACGATAGTCAAAATCCATGGCCTTGACCCCGGGAACGGGAAGGCCGAACTGAACGGGGAGGTCGAACCGCATGAGCATGGACAGGTCCGAGGTCAAGAAGATGGTCACCGCGACGGAACCGGATCGGAAACCGGGTGAAGGTTCCGCAAAAGAATTCTTTCCGGATTTCGCCGCGGTCCGCGACGCACTCGAAACCGGACACGTCGGCGTCTGGTCCTGGGACGTCGCCACCAATGAGGTAATGTGGTCGAGCAATCTGGAGTCGATTCACGGCCTGCCCGTCGGCAGTTTCGACGGCTCGTACGCGTTCTTCGAACGCGACGTCCACGCTGAGGATCGGCCAAACGTCGCCAATGCCATCAACGCGGCGCTGCGCAGCGGCAGGCCCTACCGGGTGCGCTACCGGGTCGCTGCACGGGGAACGAGCGAAGCGCGCTGGATGGAGGCGGTCGGCACGGCCGTGCCGAAGGATGGCGCGCCGGAGCGCATGATCGGCCTTTGCTACGACGCCACTGAGCGGGTGAACCTCGAGAACGAGCTGCGCAGCCGCATCAAAGAGCAGGGAGCGCTTGCGAAACTCGGCGAACGCGCGTTGGCCGAAAGCAGCCTCGAGCGGCTGCTCAACGACGTGGTCAGCACTATCGCGCTCACCTTGCCGGTCGATTTCGTCGAAGTACTCGAGCTTTTGCCCGGCGACGCCGACCTTCTCATGCGCGCCGGCGTCGGGTGGAAGCCAAGTTGCATCGGCGCCATCGCCACCTCGAAGGAAAAGGACAACTACGCGCGGTACGTTTTGGATTCCTCGGTTCCGCTCGTCGTCGTCGATTTCGCCGCGGAGACGCGCTTCGCAATCCCCCAATATCTTCACGATCACGGCTGCGTCAGTGGCATGAGCACCGTCATCGCCGGCCGCGACGGACGGGCCTACGGCATACTCGGTGTCTGCACCAACACGCGCCGTTCGTTCGGCGAGCAAGACGCTTCGTTCCTCGCCGCCGTCGGCGATCTCGTCGCCGGCGCCATTCAGCGCCGGCAATTGGAGCAGCGTCATGAGTTGATGATCCGCGAGTTGCGCCATCGCTCTGGCAATCTGTTCTCTCAACTGCTGGCGCTGTTTTCGCAGACGGCCAAAAATTCCAAGAACATGGCCGAGCTCATGAGCAAGTATCAAGCGCGCGTGCTAGCGTTGGCGAACGCCTACCGACTGATCACCGAGGCCGGCTGGAAATCAACGTCGTTCGCCGAACTGCTGCGCGTCGTGCTCGGGCCCTATCTCGATCAAACCTCCTTCACCGGGCCCGATGTCGATCTCGATCCGGATCCGGCCTTCAGCCTGAGCGCCGCGCTGCACGAGCTTGCCGACAATGCCGTCAAGCACGGCAGCCTGTCGCGACCGCAGGGCCGGCTCGAACTGAACTGGTCGGTCGCGCGCGCACAGCGCGGCGTGACTTTGACGTTCGATTGGGTCGAGCGCGGCGGACCGCCGGCACGGCGGCCGCGACGCACCGGATTCGGCACCCGCCTGATCGGCCTTGTCATCGAGCGACAGATGAACGGCGAGGTACACCCGACCTACGGCCATGAGGGGCTGTCGGTGCGCATGATCGTGCCGCTCACCCACGAACGCTGGCCGACTCAGGCCGTGCCCGCGACAACCCAGCCGGAAAACGTCTGATGCGGGCTACATTTACTGCGGCACCGTCATGATCTCGAGCACGTGTCCGTTCGGATCACGAAAATAGAAGCCGCGACCGCCGCCCCAATTGTTGAGCTTGCCATTATCGAGACTCCATGGCGCGCTGCCGAAGACGATCTTCTCCTTCTTGACGCGGTCGAAGATGGCGTCGAATTCACGATCGGAAACGTGGAACGCGTAGTGATGACTCTCGAACTTGGTGTCCTCATCGAACAACAGGGTCAGCGTTTTGTTGAGCCGCACCGGCGCAAAGTAGCCGCTGCGCCCGCGCTTTAGGCCGAAGATGCGGGCGAAAAATTTCGCGGCGGCGGTTTTGTCGCGCGCCGGAACGATGGTGTGGTTGAGCGTAATGGTCATCGACGTTGTCCCACTTATTCGCTATCCGCGGCCTCAGAAGGTCGGGTATGACTGGCCGACCTTACCGCCGACGCGGGCAAAGCCGACCTTCGCGGGTGTGTATTTATCGTTGATATTGAGCGCCTTCGCATACGAGCCCGCCGCCTTGTTCAACTGCCCGAGGCGCTCATAGGCGAGCCCGCGGCTGGCCCAAGCCTGCACGCTCGTCGGGGCGAGCTGCACGGCCGCGTCGAGGTCGCTCGCCGCCGATTTGGCATCGCCGATTGCGAGGTAGCTCAACGCGCGCGCCACGCGCGGTTCGGCCTTCTGCGAGGCGAGCCCTATGGCGGTGGAGAAGTCGTCGATGGCGAATTGATGCTGATGCTGGCTCTGATAAAGGAGGCCGCGATCGTAATAGGCCTGTGCATCGTCGGGCTTGAGCGCGATGGCCTTGTTGAAGTCGTTGAGCGCCGGCACGGCGCGGCCGAGCTGCCGGTAGACGCCGCCGCGGCCGAGATAAGCGAGCGCGTAGGAACCGTTGATCGACAGCGCCTTGTTGTAGTCGGCGAGCGCGAGATCAAGCTTGTTGGTTTGCCGATAGACAAGGGCGCGGTTCGCGTAGGCCTGCGCGTAATTGGGATCGAGGCTGATCGCTTTATTGAAATCGGCGAGCGCCTGCTCGGTGCGGCCGGCTTCGCCGAACGCCGAGCCGCGCATGTTGTAGGCTTGCGGATCGTTGGGATGTTTTTGAATGACCTCGGTGAGCGAGGTCAAGTTCGACTGCGAGGTCGCATAGAGCGAATCGTCGGATGCCGAGGGACTGCCGAAGCCGGCGCAGCCGGCGAGCGCCAGCGCCCCAAGTATCGACACGGCGAAACCCAAGCTCGCGAGCGGTCGAGGATGCCCCGCCATGCGCCGGCCTCGCCGCCTATTCCTCGCGAACGCTGGTTCCGTCATCCGATGCCCCGTGGCACCGCAGCGCCTCCGCGCACGCCTTGTAGAGCACGGCGGGGGATGACGATAGTCCCGCCCCGCAGCAAAAGGCGCTGGCCGCCCCGCAGCGCCGTCGGTAAAACGCGCTCGATGCTTCAGCCGAAGCGTGGCGCGCGCGGCGGCCCGGACTTGCCACCGGCGGCCGTGGCCGGCTTCGGCTTCATGGGCAACAGACCTTCGCGCTGCAATCGCTTGCGCGCGAGCTTGCGAGCGCGACGGATCGCCTCCGCCCGTTCCCTCGCCTTTCTTTCCGATGGCTTTTCGTAATGACCGCGGAGCTTCATCTCACGGAAAATACCCTCGCGCTGCATCTTCTTCTTCAGCGCCTTGAGGGCTTGGTCGACATTATTGTCGCGAACAAGAACCTGCACGCATCCTCCTCTTCTAGGCGCTCTCGCTTGAGCGCACACGATGAATGGAAGAACGACGCCGGCGTTGACGCCACCGCCATCTTGCCGCGGCATGTACCAGAATAACGACGGAAAGTCCACAAGTCGGACCGGGCAATTTGCGCTGTCGAGCATATGAACAAGGCTTTCTCCGAAGCCCCAGCTTAGTTTCCCCTGGACTTAAGCGATAACTTGTACAGAGCGGCGAGCTGCCGAGCTTCCGGACGGCGATAAAGACGATGAGGGACTGCTTGGCCCTGCTTCCAACAGGCCACAGCAGCAGCTTGCGCGATCTCGGATCGCTGCTGAGACGTAAGGGATGCCGACCGCGTTTTGCTACCTTTACGGCCCCTTAGCTCCCTTTGGGGTCTGCCCAGTTTTCCTCAATCTCCGTCGTCGCGATCCGCATGGCGTGGACCGCATTGCCGATCACGCCGGCGAGGCGCTTCCCGCCTTTGGGCTCAAGGCATGAACTCATTCCTAATTGCGATGGCGGCGCGCGGCAAACCTAAGGCGACCGTCAGCGACAACGGAACCCGAACTGACCAGCAACGCCATCCTGGCTCGGACCGCCGAAAACAAGGCCGACTGGCACTACATCGATCCCGGCAAGCCAGCGCAGCATGCCTTCATCGAAAGCTTTGATGGCCGCTGGTGCGAGGAGTTCTTGAACGAAACTCCATTCATGGTGCTGATGCTGGCCCGACGTCAGGCCGCCCGGAGCGCATTGCGGCTTAGATCTCTCTCTTCATCCTAAAGCATTCGACGACAAAGAACGAAATTTGTGATCTCAAGACTCATAACAACATCATCGCTCTGATTGAGCACATCAATAGTCTGGCGCAGGATTCCACGGTCCGGCCTGGATTTGGACCGCTTGGCATCTACAACTGATATTCTGATACGCAATTGATCGCCCGGCCGAACCGGCTTTTTCCATTGCAAGTATTCAAGCCCGGGGCTGCCCAGCCCTGCTGTCTTCGACATATAATTATCGACAAATGGCCGCATCATGATACCTGCTGTGTGCCAGCCGCTCGCGATCAGACCGCTGAACGGTCCAGACTTCGACTTTATCGGGTCTGTATGAAAATACTGAGGATCATATCGGCGCGCGAAATCGAGAATCTCCGATTCGTTCACCGAGACTGGTCCAAATTCAAATACCGTGCCGGGCACATAGTCTTCAAAATGACGGTCTTCAATCGGCGTAGCAAAGACTGAGGTCACTTGCATGGTTCCGGTTTCTTTCCCGCCTGCGAAACCTCAAGCACAGCATCGACGATGTTTTGATAGGCCCCACACCGGCAAACATTTGAATCAAGTCCCGCACGAATTTTGTCGCGCGTCGGATTCGGGTTCGAGTCTAAAAAATCGATCATCGTCATTAGTACGCCAGGGGTGCAAAATCCACACTGCATGGCTGAATGTTCGATAAAAGCTTTCTGCAACGGATGCGCCGCATTCAATCCGATTGACAGGCCCTCAACCGTGACAACTTTTCTTCCATTAGCCTGAACCGCCAATGTAAGACACGATCGCGCTGCCTTGGAATCGATCAACGTAGTGCAGGCGCCGCACGACCCAACCTCACATCCCAAATGAGTTCCGGTAAGGCCTAGTCGGTTCCTGAGAAATTCCGCTAGTGTCTCAAGGGGCGCGGTTTCAGCGGTCACTTCACTGTCGTTAATTGTAATCGTCACCGTGATCGTTTCTTTGTTTTTCATAACACGTTCGTCGACTTGCTCCATGATGCGGCGCGAATTGTGCGGACGGCGAGGACTGTTAGCGCGCGGCGCAAATAGCTCGCCGCTGGACCGTAATCTGACGCGAACGAAATCCCCTCTAATGAAACGTTGATCTCATGTTCGCTGGGGGCGGGCCGGTGACACAGTAAATCTTCGAGACGCGGTACGCGTTGCGGAACGCCTGTCGCCCCCCCAATGACAATTCGAGGGCCGAATAGATTCTGCCGGTCATGCGGCAGCTTCACGCCTATCGACATCAAAGGATACTCGTGCGGATGCATTGCAAAACTAGAAAAGGAAATTCCCATATCGCGCTCGGGAAGCGGAATCTTCAATTGACACAAAAGTTGATTCGAACGGAACGATACTCGTTCCTGAAGATAATCGGAGATGGGAATAACCCTTGTCTGAGTGCCATCCATCACCGTGACCTGTGCATCGAGAAGGACACAGGCCACGCATGTACTAGAACGCCTATCGGCCTGCGCCAAATTGCCCCCGATCGTACTGCGATTTCGGATCGCGGGCGACGCGAGGCTCCCAAACACTTGCGCCAGATATGGCGCCTGCTTGCGAAGCTGCGATGACTCTGCCGCCGTGACGTAACGGCACATCGCACCAATAAGAAAGGCACTACCGTCAATTCGAATATAATCGAGCTCGGTTACGTGGGCGAGATCAATGATCGCATGCTTTTCGTTCAAGCGCTTGCGTAACTCCGGGATCAAACTCTGCCCTCCAGCCAACAGTCGAGACGACGCTCCATGCTCAGAAAGCAGCCTTATAGCATCGGTAACGGCCTTCGGGGTATGATATGAAAATGAAACATCCATTTTACATCGTCTCCGCGCGACTGGCGATCGTTTGGACATGTGGGGACGATGCCAAATAGGCATTTTGAATAATTGGGTCATTTTGCAATTCGGCCGCGGCTCCGTGCCGGACAACCGCTCCATTTTGCAAAACATAAACGCGGTTGGAAATGCTCAAGGCAAGTTCGGTATCCTGCTCGACGAGTAGAATGCTTGTACCACTACGTCTGATCTCGACGATCGATTCAAAGATTCGTTCGACCATGAAAGGCGCCAATCCCATCGACGGCTCATCCAACATCAGTAAATCCGGCGTGGACATCAGCGCACGGGCCAGCGCAAGCATTTGCTGCTCGCCACCCGACAGCGTACCCGCCCGTTGCTTGGCTCGCTCGCGCAACCGAGGAAATAGAACAAGGACTCTTTCAAGGTTCTGTTTGACCGAACGTGCTTTCCTAAATCGATATGCGCCCATCCAAATGTTTTCGATAACGGTCAGGTTGTAAAAGATACAACGTCCTTCCGGGACATGGGCAATCCCTCGCGTGACGAGAGCGTGCGCTGGAATATCGATCAGAGCCTGCCCCTTCCACGCGATTGAGCCGCTGGTCGGTCGGATAAGACCGCTGATCGTCCGCAATGTGGTTGTCTTGCCAGCGCCGTTACTTCCAATCAGGGCTACCGTCTCGCCTGGCCGAACCTCCAGGGATACATTCTGCAAAACCTGAATGGGTCCGTATCCGGCGCAAACGTTCTTGAGTTCTAAGTGCATGATGGGACGACTTTCTTGGCCCATTTTCTCCCCAAATAAGCTTCGATCACGCGTTCACTTCGGAGAACATCGGAAGGTTTTCCATCCGCTATCTGGCGGCCCTGATGAAGAACCGTAACATGATCGGTGAGCTCCATCACGACGCGCATATTATGTTCAGTCATCAGAATGGAGAGATCGAATTGCCGCGGCAAATTGCGGAGAAAGGCTATCATTGCCGTGGCTTCATTGGGCAACATTCCCGCTGTCGGCTCGTCGAGCAAAAGCAGTTTTGGAAAACTGGACAATGCGCGAGCAATTTCGACGCGGCGTTGGATACCGTACGGCAATGCTATGGCTCTGCTGTCCTTCACGGCAGTCAGATCAAGCAGTTCGAGGAGCATCTGGATATGAGCATCGATTTCTTCCGAGCTGTGGAGCGCCAAACCACCGCCGAACAGTCGATATGAAATTCCGACGGTCGCCCGCTGGCTGCCGAGCAGCAAATGATCGAGAACGGTCAGCGAAGGAAACAGTCGGATATTTTGAAATGTTCGAGAAATTCCAAGCCGCGCCGTCGCTGCCACGGATAGGCCGTTCAACTTGCGGCCGATAAACTCGATGCTCCCGCCATTCGGCTTGATCATTCCGGAAATGATATTAATAAAAGTGGTTTTGCCGGCGCCATTCGGTCCGATTATGCCTGCGATAGTTCGCGCTTTGAGATCGAAGTCGAGACCATCCACCGCATTTAAGCCGGCAAATCTCCTTCGCAGATTTCGGACACGCAACAGCATCGATTAAGCTCTCGCTTTGGCATCGGGCGGTACGAGCAGAGTATCCGGCGTAATCGGCAAAGCATTGACATCGATCCCTAACGGAACTAGCGCATCGGCCACTGCGTTTGCGATCGCGGCCGGCGCGGTGATTGTAGAGCTTTGGCCGACCGGCTTCGCGCCGGTCCGGCTATTCGCTGGCGTGCGAAGAAACTGTAAGTTGACGTCAGCGATCTCAGAGGCACGCAGCAAAGGATAGGTGCGGTGACGAGGGAATAGGAGGCAACCGTCGTCGTCATAAAGTATTCGCTCTGCCAGAGCGATGCTTGCGCCATATACAATGCCGCCCAAAATCTGTCCTTCCACGGCGGTCTGATTAAGGCGCTCGCCGCAATCAACCACTGCGAAATAGCGTAACACTTTAACTAGTAGCAGCTCAGGATCGACCTCCACCAAAACTCCATGAGCCGAGTTGGCAAAAACTCCGTTTTTAGGATCGAAAAAGCATGTGACCGACAGCCCCGGTTCAATGCTTTTCGGCAGCTTATGCGCATTCAAATGCGCTATTTCGGAGAGCTGTTTAATACTGAGCTTTTTATCATAGTTTGAGCGGGACGAAATTATTCCAGATTTGATCTCCAGATCCGCAGGTGCGACTTGCAGCACATGAGAAGCGATCAATATGAGTTTTTCGCGAAGCATCGCCGCCGCCTCCGCAGCAGCCCCACCGACAATGACCGCACCGCGACCCGCGAAGGCGCCGACAGAGAAGCTCGCTGCTGCCACATGATCACGGATGACGGTGACACTCTCGGCTTCGACACCCAACTCTTTTTGCATAAGCTGGACGAACATACTCTCCGGCTGCTGTCCCATGGATGGAACGCCCGATGCGACGAGGACGTTACCGTTGGTATCGATCCGCACGGTTACGCCTTCGACTCCGGGCCTTACTCCGGTACCGGGCGCAACAGGCATCGATGAGCCGATCCCGCCCAATTCGAGTGAGCAGGCGATTCCGATGCCCAGCAATCGCCCTTGGGCCCGCGCTTGCTTTTGTTCCTCCCGCAGCTTGCAATACTCGAAGCTCTCGGAGAGGAGATCTAGCGCCTCCACATAAGATCCTTTGTCGTAAACGAGCTTACTCGCCGAACGGTAAGGAAAATCGTCCAACTGAACCATATTGCGACGACGCCAACTCACTGGATCTTCGTTCAGCGCGATCGCAACTTTGTCGACAATTCGTTCAAACGCAAAGGTAGCCGATGGACGCGCCACTCCCCGCAAGGGACCAATTGGCGCTTTATTGGTGGCAACGCCTAGAGAGCGGCAATAATAGTTGGATACCTTATACGGCCCAAGTAGACTTCCCGCCGCCTGAATCGGCTCGAGGGCCGCCGACCATGGCCAATGTGAAAAAGCACCCATGTCAACAAAGATTTCTGCTTTAACAAATGTGATTATGCCGTCCGCGTTCAGCCCGACTTCAATGTCGTAGCGGTGTTCATGTCCGTGACTGCTCGTCAGCAAGGCTTCTTCCCAGGTTTCCTCCCACCGGCAAGGCATTTGGTACTTGAGCGACAGCCAAGCGACGATAATTTCTTCCGGCGTCAATCCGTTCTTCGTGCCGAAGCCGCCGCCAATATCAGGCACGATAATCTGAAGTAACGACGGAGGTAACCCGATCAGTTGGGCGAGCTTTTCTCGAATCAAGAATGGAATCTGCGATGATATCCAGACGTTCAACCCACTCGTGGTCGGATCCGGTGCGGCCAGAACCCCCCTCCCCTCGATCGGATTGCCAATTCCGCGCGCCGTTCGAAACGTGTGCCGCACGCGCTTAACTGAAGCAGTCATGGCTTCGGCCACGTCGCCGCTCTCGATAACTTTCTCGACCAAAATGTTCGATTGAAATTCTGGATGCACGAGAGCGGCATCGGCCCGAACAGCATCTTCCAGGTCTCCGGCAACAGGCAGCCGCTCAATTTCAACCTCGACAAGACCTGCGGCTGCTTCGGCCGCTTCCTCAGTAGTGGCTAAAACAGCGGCAACTTCCTGCCCCTGAAAATGAACTTCACGAGTCGGCAAAATTCGTCGGTTTGGAAAGCAAAACTCCGATCGAGGTTCGATGACTGCATGGAAATCATTACCAGTAATGACTGCGATCACTTCGGGATGGCGCGTCGCGGACTCGCATCGAATCGCACGTATGCGACCGCGGGGATGTTCACTTCGGACGAATGCTACATGTGCGGTGCCGGGAAGCCGGATATCGGCAATGTACCGACCCTTGCCATGCACGAATCGGCGTGACTCACGCTGGGTGAATTTGATCGCGGTGTTATTGGAGCTCATACGACTGCGATACCCTCAATCTCAATCAAACATTCCTCCCGCACGAGCTTTTCGATCTGCACCATCGTCATCGCCGGGTAATGTTTTCCGAACACCGCGCGATAGACCTCACCAATCCTGCGTGATTGCTTCAAATATTCTGACATGTCTTTCACGAAAATCGTGATCTTTACGACGTGATCTGGCGGCACGTTGCTAGCTTTGAGCACATTTGAAAAGTTAGAAATAGCCGCCGCAAATTGCCCGACCATATCGCCGAGCGCGACGACGTTACCATTTCGATCAAGCGCTATCTGGCCCGCTATGTAAAGCGTCTCCGTGCCGCGGGCCAACACGCCGTGCGAGAATCCCTTGTGCGTCGGCATGGTTTCATCATTGATGAACTTCAACATTAAAGCCTCTTTTTTTGTAACGACGCGCGAGTGCGACAACCGCTCGCGGAAGATCTACCAAACCGTTCGGCAAAAACACGATGACGATGACGATACAGACGCCGAACACGAAAAGGCGATATTCGGCGAATGGCCGGAATATTTCCGGCAATCCCGCCACCAGGAATGCACCAAACAGAGGCCCCCACGTCGAATCGCGCCCGCCGATGACACACATCAACAAGATCTCGACCGACAGGAGAATGGTGAACGAGCCCGGATCGAGGATGCGCAGATAGTGCGCATATAAACTGCCGGCGACACTTGCGAAAGCAGCGCTTATAGCGAAGGCGACAATCAGCACCGAGACGACGTTTATTCCCGTGGCGGCCGCGACCTCAGGATCGTCACGCACCGCACGGAAGGTTCGGCCTACCGACGACTGCCGCAGAGCAGCGGCAAGGCCAATGGCAACCACGACCGCAAAGCCGACTAGCCAAATGAATTGAGATTTGCGGTCAAGATCAATCGATAGTCCGAATAGATGATACTGGCCAAGCGATGGAATCCCGCTCAAGCCCATTGGACCACCGGTCAGGTCCACTAAATTCAGTAGCAATTCATATGTGACAGCCGCAAAACCAAGACTCAGCAAAAGCAGATATTCGCCCTTAACCCGCACCGCGGGAAGCGCGACAAACACAGCCAACCCCATGTTGAGGAGCATGGCGATGAAGATGGCAACGAAGGGGGTCAGTCCAACCCGCTTAACGAGCAGAGCGGAAGTGTAGGCACCAATGCTGAAAAACGCACCTTGAGCGATGGCCGCCTGCCCCGCCACGCCGAATAGAACGTCAAAGCCGATGGCGGCGATGGCAATGAGGCTCGTCAAGATCATGACGTGGTCATAGTAGTCACCACCTACCAAGGCCATGAGCGCCACGAACAGAACCCAGATAGCCAAACTGAGCAAAATATTTCGAAAGGAAAGAGCTCGATCCATCGGCTACCGATTCCCAAACAGTCCGTTAGGCCGCAGGATGAGAACAATAATCATAAATGCGAAAACAAATAAATTTTGAAAGCCGCTTGGAAAGAAGGCGGCTGATAAACTTTCGGCAATACCAATGATGGGGCCACTTAAAATGACGCCCCAAATATTACCGAGACCACCAAGTACGAGGACCGCAAAACCTCGCAATGTTAGTTCTACGCCCATGGATGGCGCCAAAATGACCAATGGCGTGGACAAGGCGCCCGCCAAGCCAGCGGCGGCCCCAGCAACGCCAAATGTGAGGACCGCGGCGCCGCGAGGATTGACGCCGACCAGTTGCGCGCCAATCTCATTTTCCATAAGCGCCCGAAGGCCGATACCCGTCCAGGTTTTCTGTAAGAATAAAGCAACGCAAGCCACGGCAGCGATCGCCACAAAAAGAACGATCAACCGGTGCAACGAAATCGTCACAGGCCCAAGCGCAATCAGCTCACGGCTCAGCGACGTATTAACGAGAACGGGATTCGGGCCGATGAACACCCTCACCAAATTGCTGACAGCGATGGAGATGCCGATGGTTGCGATCAGCGGCATCACCCGCGGCGAATGCCACAGTGGTTGGACGGCGATGCGCTGCAAGATAACCGACGCAACGATCACGATCAAAACCGCGGCAACGGCGCCAAAAAACAGGCTTCCGGTTAGGTTCAAGACGTAATAGGTCGCAAAGGCGCCGATCATGACAAGATCGCCGTGCGCAAAATTGACAAGCCGCACAACGACGTAGATCAAGCTCAATCCAAGTCCCAGCAGACTGTAAACACCGCCGATCACGATGCCATTGACGAGTTGCTGTAACAGAACGTCAAACATGGAATGGATCAGCTTTACCGGGGTGGGAAAGGGCACCCGCCGCGGTCACTTTAGCCGTGGCAGCGCCGTTTTCGATCAAGGCCACACGATCTCGCGCTTCCGATCGTGCCACACGATGACGTAACCGGTTTTGGAAGCCTGCCCGTTCTTGTCGAACGTCGTGCTGCCGGTCACACCGGGAATGTTTTTGAGGTCCTTCAACGCATCCTTAATGGCCTCGGGCTTAATGGCCTCCGATTTTTTTTCAGCGGATTTGATGGCCGCCGCGAGAACTACGACAGCGTCGTAGGCCATGGCGGCATAGGGGTCGGGTGCATGCCCGTTCTCTTTTTTGTACTGTTCAACGAACTTTGCAATCATAGGATCTGACGATTTCGGCTCGAATACGCTGTGCGCCAGCAGACCATCGACCTGGGTCGGGACCTTGTTGATGAAGTCGGTGCCCGACACAGTCTGGAAGCCGAGCCAACGAGTCTTGAGGCCGACTTCATTCGATTGTCGCACAACTTGCAGAGCTTGCGGCTCAAGCAACAGGATGAGCGTCGCATCCGGCTTTGCTTCCTTCAGCTTCGTGAGCATCGGTACGAAGTTTTGCACCGTCCGTGGCACCCCTTCAAATCCGACAACCTGGACGCCGGCTGCTTCCACCTTCTTGCGCAGCAAATTTGCGCCACCCTGGCCCCAGTCAGTTTGCTCAAAGATGAATGCCATTCTCTGCGGTTTTGCATGCTTCAGCAAATAATCCGCAAAAACATCGACAATGGCGGAGTTGGATGGCGTCGTTCTGAAGATATATTGATAGCCACGCTGGGTAATCTGATCCGCGCTGGAAATGCCGACGACCATCGGAATTTTCTCACGCTGTGCCACTTCACTCGCCGCCATGGTCGCGCTACTGCATACCGCTCCAAGCAGTGCGACGACCTTCTCCTCTGAAATGAGGCGCTCGGTGGCTGCCGATGCGCCGGCGGGAGAGCAAGCACCATCCTCGACAATCAACTTGATCTTATTTGCGCCAACGGCACCGGTACGATCGATCTCCTCGACCGCAAGCTTTGCGCCAGCAACTGCATAGACGCCGATTTCCGCTCCCGGTCCGGTCACCGGTGCTGGAAAGCCAACTTCCACCTCGGCGCTTAGCGCCGGCGTTGCCAATAAATCAACCGCTGCCAACACGACAGCAATTCTCTGCGCTTTTGTCATGATTTGTCTCCTTGCTCACGCGCTGTCGTTTGGACGTTCTTGACGTCGCGCAAATCGATCCAACGTTTCGCCTTCAACTCGTATCTTGGCAGCGTGTTGGGCGGCACAACCTCGACCTCCAGCCGGATCGTAAAGCTAGCGCGAAGAGTCTTTTCAATGGACGCCGCCAAATCCCTATAAGTGCTCGCTTCAATTTCCGGTTTAGCTTCTGCCCGTACTAAAACATCGTCCATTTCGTTCTTGCGATGAAGCTTTAGTTCGAACTCATCACCGCAGCCGGGAATCTTTTGCAAAAGTTCCTCCACGGCCGACGCCCAAACATTTATTCCACGGATCTTTCGCATGTCGTCGAGACGGGTTTCGATACTGAGCAACCGCCGCGACGTGCGCCCGCAGACGCAAGGCTCGTCCGTAAAGTAGACAAAGTCGCCGGTGCGAAATCGGTAGTTGAGCGCCATCGCGGTTTCGACCAGCGAGGTGACGACCAATTCGCCGC
>JASHRY010000036.1 GCA_030037105.1 Xanthobacteraceae bacterium | reverse complement strand
GCGAGCAGCAGCGGGCCGTCGAGATCGACGACCCGCGCGCGCTGGGCAACGAGCACGGCCGGCGCCACGGCCAGCGAAGTTGCGACCATGCAGCCGACCATGACGGCAAAGCCGCGCCGCTCGGCCTCGGCGGCGAGCGCCAGCGCCTCGGTGAAACCGCCGGCCTTGTCGAGCTTGATGTTCACGGCGTCGTATTTGCCGGCAAGGGCGTCGAGCGAAGCGCGATCGCGGAGGCTCTCATCGGCGCAGACCGGGATCGGGCGCTTGCCGCGCGCGAGCGCCGCGTCGCGGCCTTGGCGCAGCGGCTGTTCGATCAGTGTGACGCCGGCATCGGCGCACGCGGCCAGGTTTTGCCAAAGATCGTCCTCGCTCCAGCCCTCGTTGACATCGACGATGATGTCCGCGCGCGGCGCGGCGCGGCGCACCGCGGCGATGCGCTTGCCGTCGTCGCCGCCGCCGAGCTTCACCTTGAGCAGGGGCCGCCACGCCGCCCGTTCCGCCGCCGCCGTCATCGCCGCGGGAGACCCGAGCGAGATCGTATAGGCGGTGGTGAGCGGCGCCGGCGCGCCAAGTCCGGCCATGTCGTAGGCGCGCACGCCCGTCTGTTTGGCGTTAACGTCCCAGTAAGCACAATCGAGTGCATTACGGGCGGCACCGGCGGGCATGGCGCGCTGCAGGGCGATGCGGTCGATGCCCCGCCGCAGGGCCGGACGCATGGCTTCGATTGTTGCCACAATGCCGTCCGGAGTTTCGCCGTAACGTGCGTAGGGGACGCATTCGCCGCGGCCGCGGTGAGTGCCATCGCTGAGTTCGGTCACCACCACGACGGCTTCGGTCTTGCTGCCGCGGCTGATCGTGAAAGCGCCGGTCAACGGCCAGCGCTCGATGCGGACGGAGAGCTCCATGCGAGGGGCACTATGACCGGGGATTTCCGGCGCGCTCAAGGGTTGGCTGTGGTGCGGGCGGCGCGGAGGGCGCATCCTTGAGCCTTGCCGCGCTCACCGCCACGCCCGACGGCGACCGCGTGGCGCTCGCCGCGGCGGGCGCCTGGACGGCGCAGGCCGCCGCCGAGCTTGAGAGCATCGTCGAGGATATTGCGCGGCGGTATGCGGGCGCGCGCGAGGTCGATATCGACCTGGCGAAGCTCGAACGGCTCGACACATTCGGCGCCTGGCTCCTCGAGCGCCTCAAGCGCGCCTTTACGGCGCAAGGCTCGACCGCGCGCCTCATCGGTCTCTCGGACACCGATCGCGGCCTCATCGAGGAGGTCGGGCGCGTCAACCGCATGCCGTCGAAGGACGCCGTCGCGGAAAATCAAATTCTCGTCGCGCTCGACGCGATCGGCCGGGCGATGGCGGAGATCGGCCGCTCGCTCGTCCTGCTCGCCCAGCTCCTCGGCGCGCTGAGCGCCGCCGTGCTGAGGACCATCGCCCAGCCGACGCGGCTGCGGCTTGCTTCGACCGTCCATCACCTCGAGCGCGTGGGCTGGCGCGCGTTGCCGATCATCCTGCTCAGCACCTTCGTGATCGGCGCCATCCTGGCGCAGCAGGGCATTTTCCGCTTCCGCGCCTTCGGCGCGGACATCTATGTCGTCGACATGGTCAGCGTGCTGGTGCTGCGCGAAGTCGGCGTGCTCATCGTCTGCGTGATGGTGGCGGGCCGCTCCGGCAGCGCCTACACGGCCGAACTCGGCGCGATGAAAATGCGCGAGGAGATCGACGCGCTGCGCACCATGGGCCTCGACCCGATCGAGACCCTGGTGCTGCCGCGCATTATCGCGCTGGTCATCGCGGTGCCGCTGCTGACCTTCCTCGGCTCGATGGCGGCGCTCTATGGCGCCGGCCTGGTGTGCTGGCTCTATGGCGGCATGGCGCCCGGCATCTTCCTCGAACGGCTGCGCGAGGCGATCTGGCTGCCGACCTTCGAGGTCGGCCTGATCAAGGCGCCGTTCATGGCGCTCACCATCGGCCTCGTCGCCTGCGCCGAAGGGTTCGAGGTGGACGGCAGCGCCGCCTCGCTCGGCCGCAGGACCACCGCGTCCGTGGTCAAGTCGATCTTTCTCGTGATCGCGCTCGACGGCGTGTTCGCCATGTTCTTCGCCAGCATCGGGATGTGAGGATGGCCGGCAACGAGGCGGTGATCAGCGTGCGCGACCTCGTCGTCGGCTTCGACGCAACGCCGGTGCTCGACCATGTGGCGCTCGACGTCTTCCGCGGCGAGATCCTCGGCTTCGTCGGCGGCTCGGGCGCGGGCAAATCGGTGCTGCTGCGCACGATCATCGGGCTGTTGCCGAAGCGCCAGGGCACGATCGAAGTGTTCGGGACCGATCTTGCCGCGCTCGGCGAACGCGAGCGGCGCGCCCTGGAGCGGCGCTGGGGCGTGCTGTTCCAGCAAGGCGCGCTGTTCTCCTCGCTCACCGTGCTGCAGAATGTCCAGTTCCCGATCCGGGAATATCTCGATCTGTCGCCGCGGCTGATCGAGGAGATCGCGCTGGCCAAGCTGGAAATGGTCGGCCTTGACGCCGACGTGGGCGGAAAATTTCCCGCGGAACTTTCCGGCGGCATGATCAAGCGCGTCGCGCTCGCCCGCGCGCTGGCGCTCGATCCGGACATCGTTTTCCTCGACGAGCCGACCTCCGGCCTCGACCCGATCGGCGCCGCCGAGTTCGACGCGTTGATCGGCACGTTGCAGCGGACGCTGGGGTTGAGCGTGTTCATGGTCACGCACGACCTCGACAGCCTGCATGCGGTCTGCGACCGCGTCGCCGTCCTCTTCGCCGGCCGTGTGATCGCGGCGGGTCCGATCGACACCATGCTCGCGTCCGAGCATCCGTGGCTCAAATCCTACTTCCGCGGCAAACGCCGGCGCCCGCTGCCTCATTGAGGGCGCGCAGAGAGGGCCATTCATGGAAACCAAGGCCAACTACATCATCACCGGGGCGTTCACGCTCGCCGTCATCGCCGGCGTGTTCGGCTTCATCTATTGGTTCCAGAACAGCGGCGGCGGCGAACGCACCCTCTACCGCATCGTCTTCGCCGGCTCGGTGTCGGGCCTGCGCACCGGCGCCGCGGTCGAGTTCGACGGCGTGCGGGTCGGCGAAGTGACCAAGCTCAGCCTCGACCCCGGCGACCCGCGCAAGGTCATAGCCCTGATCTCGGTCGATCGCGCGGTCCCGGTGCGCGCCGACACCAAGGCCGCGCTCGACTTCCAGGGGCTGACCGGGCTCGCCGCGGTTTCATTGACCGGCGGATCGGCGCACGCCGCGCTCCTGGTCGCCGATGCGGGCGCGCCGCCGACCCTCTATGCCGCGCCGAGCGCCGGCGCCGACGTGACGCAGGCAGCGCGCGAGGTGCTCGCGCGCATCGACGGGATGGTGGCCGAAAACGAAGCCGCGCTGCACGCGTCGCTGAGCAACATCCAGACGGTGACGACGACGCTGGCGCAGAATTCGCAGCGCCTCGACCAGGTCATGGCCGGCCTCGAAAACCTCACCGGCGGCGCCGACGGTCATGGCGAGATCGGCGACGCCGCCGAGGCGGTGCGCCGGCTCGCCGACAATCTCGACAAGCGCACGGCGGATATGTCGACCGGGCTCACGCAATTCTCCAATACCGGCCTCAAGGAGTTCGAAGCCTTTGCCGTCGACGGCCGCCGCACGCTCGCCGAGCTGCAGAAGGCGATCAAGGATATCGACCAGCATCCCTCGCGCCTCATTTTCGGGCGCTGATCGCACGGCCGGCCGAAGGCGTAAAATCCGCCCCGTCTCCCGTGCATGGAATGAATCTGCTTGACCTCATTCTCCCCGCAAGGTGCGTAGATGCATAGCCCGGATGAGCGAAGCGATATCCGGGGTTCCGCGCGACAGCCGCTGGAATATTGTCAGCCGGACGCGGCAATGGCCTTTGTCGCGCGCTCGGCGATCGCCTCGAGCGCGGCGCGATCTTCGGGAAAATCCGCCGCGATCCAGGCGTCCTCGGCGGCGCGCAACGCGGCGCCCAGACGCGGTCCCGCCGCCACGCCGCGGCGCACAAGGTCGGCCGCCTTGAGCGGGAATACCGGCGCCGTCCAGCGTTGCGGCAGGCGCGCCAGATCGCGCCAGGCGGCATCCGCCGCGCCCGCTGCCGAGCGCGCCCAGGCGAGCAACACCCGATCCGCGAACGATTGCGGGCCGAGACGGTAAAGAAGCGCGCGCGCCGCGTGCTCGCCGGCCGGCGGCACCACGCGCCACCACGGCTCGAGCGCCAAGAGCCGCCCGGCTTCGGCATTGGCGAGGCGCAGCCGCTGCGCCAGCCGCTCGGCGTCCTCGTTGACCATCACGCCGAGCGCGCCGAGCCGCCGCACCGGGTCCGGCGCGACACCGAGCGCCGCTTCGACCTTCGCCATGTTCTCGAAACCGGCGATGAACGGCACGCCGCCGAGAACCATGCCGAGAAGGCCGCTCTCGGTCATGATCGCGAGCGTCGCCGTCGCGCGCGGAGCGATCAACAGCTTCAGCATCTCCATCCGCACGCGCTCGCGCGACAGCGTATCGATGCCGGCCCGCGCCCGGATGCAGGCGAGCAGTCCCGCGGCGTCCGGCGCGCCCTCGCCGAACTGCGCGTGAAAGCGGAAAAACCGCAGGATGCGCAGATAATCCTCTTCGATCCGCCGCTGCGGCTCGCCGATGAAGCGCACGCGGCGGGCGGCGAGGTCGGCGAGACCGCCGACATAGTCGTGAACCGTGCCGTCGGCCGCGGCGGAGAGCGCGTTGATGGTGAAATCGCGACGCTCGGCATCCGTCTTCCAGTCGCGGCCGAACGCCACCTTGGCCTTGCGGCCGAACGTTTCCACGTCCCGGCGCAGCGTCGTCACCTCGATCGGATGATGATCGACGACGACGGTGACGGTGCCGTGCGCGATGCCGGTCGGGATCGCCTTCCCGCCGGCCGCCGCGACGCGGCGCATCACCTCCTCGGGCAGCGCCGTCGTCGCCACGTCGATCTCGCCGACCGGCAATCGCAACAGCGCATTGCGCACCGCGCCGCCGACCACGCGCGCTTCCTCGCCGTCGCGATCGAGCAACGCCATGAGACGCGCCACCGCGCCGTCTCGCAGCCAGGCCGCATCGCCGAGCCGCGCGTCCTGCCTCACCGCGTCGCTCCCGGCACGAACCTGCCGCCCTCGATATGCGCCGGCACATAGGTTGATCCCGGCGGCGCACCCGAGAACTGCGCCAGCATCAGGAGGCTTCCCGCCACCAGCGTGAGCGAGACGATGACGAGGCCGGCGACGCGCTGCAGCGTCCACGCCTTGGGCTGCAGCACGCCGGCGCGCGTCGCCAGCAACAGCGCCGCATAGAGGACGAACGGGATGAGGAAGAGCCCGACCTCGGTAAGGATTGGCCGCATCATGGGCCATAGACCCGCTCGTAGAGGTTTCTCAGGATACCCGCGGTGATGCCCCAAATGTAGCGATTCTCGAACGGTATCGCGTAGAATTCGCGCCGTATCCCCTGCCAATCGCGGCTTCGGCGCTGGTGATTGGCCGGCGTCATCAGAAAGGCGAGCGGCACCTCGAAGGTCTCGTTCACCTCGCGCGGATTGAACGTGAGCGTAAAGTCCGGCTTGACGCGCGCGACCGTCGGCAGAATGCGGAACCCGGAAAAGGTGAGATAGAGATCGAGATAGCCGAGCGGCTCGACCAACGCCGGCAGAAGCCCGATCTCTTCCTTGGCTTCGCGCAGCGCCGCCGCAACCGGGCTTTCATCGCCGGGATCGATCTTGCCACCGGGGAAAGCGACC
>JASHRY010000238.1 GCA_030037105.1 Xanthobacteraceae bacterium | reverse complement strand
GGCCGCGGCTTTGATCGGATGAGACATTCGTCGGCGTTCTATGGGAATCGCCTGTATATCCCACCTGCAACATTCCGGCCCGGCTCGCCGCTTTGCGGTGATCCGAAAATGACGAAGGACCTTCATCTTGCGGGCAGGGCACGGCTACGCCAAATCAGGAGCAATGCCAACCGATCCTGCCTTGCCGAAGCCCGCCGCGAAACATGCGGGAGGCAATCAGATTCGCGAGCAGCGTCCGCTCCCGCCCGCGGCACGGCGCGCGCTCGCCGAGGCGGCGGCCCGCCGTGTCGAGCGTGAGCGTGACCGCAAACCGCCAGATCCGCCGCAGGAAGTCCACGGCCGCGGCGGCCTCGATCCGACGCGTTATGGCGACTGGGAGATCAACGGCCTCACGTCGGATTTTTAGGGACTACCCTTCGGGTTCATCCCAAAGCAATGTTGACGGCCATGAAACCATGACTGTCGTTAAGCGCAATACGCACGGCGTTAAATGCCCTGATGTCCCCATACGTTGACGGCATCGATGCTCACGCGTCTGTTGTCATCTCCGCCCGCGTGCATCTATCGGCCAGATGTCGGCAAGTATATCCCCTCGAACACAGTGATACGCATCGTACTGGGCGACTGTCGGATCGCAATGCGAGACCACAAGTTCGAGGCGGTCACCAATCTTCGGCCGCTCGCTGCCGGCAGCGAGCGTGATCCGGCCGTGCTCGTCCCCGCTAAATTCGTAGGTCGAGCCCAATAATGACGCCGTGTTGACCACCGGTTTCGGGCCGTTGAGTGCCAAGGCCTTGGTGCCGGCATCGACGGTGATCGTCCCCGCGATGTTGTTGCTGATCACCGCAGTCTGAACGAATAGTGAAACCTCGAAGGGCCAAGTTTTGTGAGCTTCGTCGTAGGCGATCGCATTGTATTCGGCATCCATAAGTACATATGAGCCGGCCTGGATTTCGGTGAATGGACCCGCCCGCCCGTCGATCGCGTGCGTGCCGGTACCACCGCCTGAGATCAACGGCACCGCGATACCGTTTGCATGAAGACGTTCCACCGCGCCGGAAACGAAATCATTTGCCTCCCGGGTCTTCCTGAGGCGGGTCCCATATTCGGACAGGTGCTGCAAATGGCCGCCATATGCCTGAAGGCCCGCAAATTTCAGATTCCTTGCTGCTATCACTTGGCGTGTCAGAGCTGCCACTCCCTCGATCGTCGTTACTCCGGTCCGGCCGAAGCCGAGTTCAATATCCACGAGAACGGCGAGCGTGACGCCGGCGGTTTTCGCCGCTAGCGAAAGTGCCGCAACATTATCGGCGTTGTCGGCGACGATCATCGTATCGGGAGCGCGAGCAACCAGCTCCATCAGGCGACGTAATTTCGTGTGCGTCGTTATTGGCGATGTGATCATGATTCCGGTGAGACCAGTCGCCGCCATGACCTCGGCCTCATCGAGCGTTGCGCAGCAGACGCCAAGCGCGCCGGCCTCGATCTGCATTCGGGCAATTCTGGTGGACTTGTGCGATTTGGCGTGGGGCCTGAGATTCCGACCGAAAGCTTTCATCGCTCCCGCCATGCGGTCGATGTTCCGTTCAAGCGCCTCGAGATCGAGCACGAGTGCTGGTGTATTGATCTCAAAGCGGGATCCTGGGCGGCCGACCGGATAGGCAAGCGGGCCAAGGAGCGTCACGGCCGTTCCTTGTCGAGATTGGCTACAAACCAGTTCATGAGCCGAACGCCTTCCGCGAAATCGGTTATATCCATCGACTCGTCTGGATTGTGGCTTCCCTTGTCGTTACGCACGAAGATCATTGCCGACGGGACGCCGGCCGCGGCAAAATCACCGGCATCGTGGCCGGCTCCGCTCGCAATGGACATGGAAGGGATGCCAAGGCAAGTGGCGCCTTGCAGCAGCAATGCATGAAAGCCCGGATCCATAGCCACCGGATCGTCGCCGGTGAATGGATCAAACGAAAAGGTTGTGCCGCGTCGCGCCGCTATGGCGGAGGCGTTCGCTAACAGCTCGGCCTCGACGCGTTTTAAGATCTCAAGGGAGTGGCTGCGGGCATCGAAGGAGAAGGTGACGAGGCCGGGAACGGTCGTAACCGAATGAGTGGCGGCATCGGTGGCAAACTGGCCGAACGTCAAGACGAGATCACCTTTTTCGACCTCGTCGATCACGCGCCAAAGCTCGTCCATTTTTGTTACAAGTTCCGAGGCTGCAAAAACGGCATCCTTGCGAAGGTCGCGCGGAACCGTTCCGGAATGACCGTGGGCCCCTCGACAAACGGCGCGCCGGCAGCGCCGGTTGCCCCGAATACCTGAGACGATCCCAAGTGGAAGGTTGCGCTGAAGTAGAATCGGTCCTTGCTCGATGTGCAATTCGACATAGCCCCGGATGCGGCGAGGATCATGTAGGGGCTGCCCACGCCGGAGACGCTCAATATCGACCCCTGCCTCGCGCATGTGGTCCGCGAGCCGACGTCCGGTGTCGGCGCGGTGGGCGCGATCGAGCGTTTCAATGGGAAGCGTTCCGAGGATGGCACGGCTGCCAATGTGCTGCGCACCGAACCAGGCGCTTTCTTCTGCACGGATTGCCAGCACCGCCACATCGCGAGGTGGTTGGCGGCCGCTGTGTCGCCAAGCGGCGACGCAAGCGAGGCCGGCAAGAACGCCAGCAAGTCCATCGAAATTGCCGCCTTGCGGAACCGCATCAAGGTGTGAGCCGAAGATCAGCGGATCGCTCGCGGCGTTCGTGCCGGCAAGCGTTATCGAAAGATTGAGAGCCGCGTCGACCTCAATGCGGAGATCCAAATCACGAGCCGCTGCGGTCACCACGTCGTGGGCCATTTGCTCGCCCTCGCCATAGGCGGCTCGGGTGAAGCCCGTCCCGTCGAACGAGGATTTTCCGATTAGGTCGAAGAGCCGTCTCGCAATGGCAATACCGGCGGCAATGTCTGTTTCCAATGGCAGCGGAACGTCCATTACATGAAATTGCTGAAGACGGTTGCGTCAGTCAAGGTCCGGTTGCCTTTGGGGTCCGCGGAACGCAAAAGACTTTATGTCGCCGGGCGGATCGGCAGATGGCGTTAGCCACGCTGAAGTATAGCTTAGGCGGGCGTCAATCGAACGCCATCGCTGGAGCCTGCAATAGGCTTTTCGCGCATACTTTGCGGCATCGTCACATACGACTGTAGCAGTGCACACGCATGCGCCAGCCGCTTCTTTCGCCAGTCAACGCGAGTCAAATCGGTTTCGAGGAGTGCCGACAGTGAATAAGCATTGGCAAGATGGAAGCGGCTGAGCGCGGCAATTGTGACATAAATCTGAACCGGATCCAGATCGGGCCGAAGAACGCCACTTGCCCGCCCGCGACGTAGCAGATCGGCAATGCCGTCACGCAGCGGCCTGGCCGTCTGATTCACCCGCTTCGAGCGAAGGACGAATCTGCCTTGCATCATGTTTTCGCTGCGCAATAAGCCCTCAAATTGAGGATTGCTCGCGAAGTATTCGAACGTGAAGCGCATCAACTTTAGAATTCCTTCAAGCGGCTTCTCGCGTTTCAGGTTGATTTCATTTTCGCGCGCTCGGATGTCGTCATATGCGCGCTCCAGTACGGCGACATAAATATCCTCTTTGTTACCGAAATAATGGTACAGCATGCGAATGTTGCATCTTGCCGTCTTCGCGATTCGTTCAATTCGTGCTCCCGAGTAGCCATGCTGCGAAAATTCCTTTAATGCGCTGGCCAGGATTGCACGTTTCGTTCGTTCCGAATCGCGCTTGCGGGCGCGACTGAGCGGTCTTCGCGCGGTAGGTTTCCTGATCATACCGATCTCCAAGCTGCTGCCATCAGAACGCGCTTTCGTGAAGGCGCCTCCCAAGGCGCATCAGTTGTCTTCACATAAGTAATGCTTTACTGTATTGTATGCGGATCACGTCAGCCTCCGTGGCCTGGGCCCTGGGGAGGGCGAGCTTGCCTGTTGACCGATGGGGCCGCAAGCGAACGGAGGGAAGTTTGGCATGCTTATTCAACAATTTCATAGCGTATTCGATTCTCCCTCCGATTGGGAGTATCGAAAGCCGTCATGCCCACATGGATCGTTTCGCGGGCCGGCATACGGCACCTCTCACCACGTCGTCCGCTACCGAGGTGAAATACCGACCCATTCGCAATGTTTGCCGCCGACAAGAGTTACACTTCGTAACCGCATTCCGATCGGATTGATATTGAAGTGAGCCGGCCCGTGAAGGACGCGTTTATCCTTTTTCCGGCACAGTTATTGGTTGGGCCAAGTTCCGCTGCACTCCGGTCCGGACAGGGTATTGCGGTGCAGGCTGGATGCGTGGCGGAAATTGCCGAGCCCGACGTACTGCGTCGGCATTGGCCGTCCGCCGAGCAGATAGAACTTCCCGACTGCTTGATCATGCCCGGCCTCATAAACGCGCACCAGCATGGCCGCGGTCTAAGTCAGCTTCAGCTTGGCTACCACGACGATTTCCTCGAAACTTGGATCGCAAGCCGACGTGGACGCGGTATCCTCGACCCATACGCCATCACGCGCCTCGCGGCGGCGCGAATGCTCATGCAAGGCGTCACCGCCACGGTCCACGCGAATTACAGTTATGGAACGGGCGACTATGAGTCGGAGGTGCGGGCCCAACTCAAGGCCTACGACGAAGTGGGGATTCGCGCCACGATGTGCATCGGCGCCATGGATCGGGGCGCCGTTGTTTATCCGCCACATGAAGCTTGTTTCATGAGTGGGTTACCCCGTGACCTCAAGGACTGGCTGTTGCGCCCGGGATCTCGGGCCTACGCAGGAGACGCCGCCGGTACAATTTCGCTGATGGAGCGGCTGTTGGTGGATTTCGGCCGGCATCCGCGGATCAGGTTGTGTTACGGCCCCGCCGGTCCACAATGGGTTTCCGATGATTTGTGGTCGGCGCTCGCTCGGGACGCCGCAACGAAGGGACTGGGGCTTCATCTGCACGCGCTCGAATCGCCGGCACAGCGGACCGCTGCAGCCGAGTTATTCCCGGAAGGCGTATTCGCGCACCTGGAAAAACTCGGAGCCATGACCTCCCGAACGGTCATTGCCCATGGTGTTTGGGTCAACGACGCTGACATGGAGATCATTGCGCGGACCGGCGCAACCATCGTCCGCAATCCCGGGTGCAATATTCGGATGCGCAATGGCATCGCGCCGACTGCGCGATATTTGAAGCACGGCGTGCGTTTGGCGATCGGGACCGATAATGTATCCATGGACGATAATGAAGATCTGCTGCAGGAATTGCGGCTGGCCGGAAACCTAGGGCGGGAACCTGACTGGAATGGGCCGCCCGCCCCGACGGTCGATCAACTGCTTGCGATGGCGACAGTCAACGGTGCGATCGCGGCGCAATTCGCACCGGAGGTAGGCAGTCTCGAGATTGGCAAACGGGCGGATCTCCTCGCCATTTCGTTGCGACGGACTTGTTTGCCCTATCTCGATCCGGACATGCCGTTACTGGAAGCGCTGCTCGCACGTGCGCAGGGAAGCGATGTGCGGCTGACCATGGTCGATGGGCGAATCCTTTATCGTGATGGTCGGTTATCGGGGCTCGATCTCGACGACATCGAGCAAGCCGCCGTTTCGACAGCGCGCATGGCGCGGCGGCCCAAGGATCCTGCAGCTCGCGAACTGGCGTTACGCCTGCATGACGACTTGTGCAGACACTACGGAAGCATCACCGCCTCGCAACTTCCTAACAAATCGCTTTGAGGCCCCTGAAGGAGCTTTCGTTCATGGCCATCGCATCCAATCCCCGCGCCCCGTTCAAAATGTCGACGGAACACGAGAAATTGGCACCTCTCGCCGGCAAGACATTAATCGTCCACGTCATCGTAAACATTGAATACTGGCCATACGACGAGCTAACCCCGCGGACGATCGTCATTCCGCCGCATGGGCGATATCAGGTTCCCGACCTCCCCAATTTCTGTTGGTCGGAATATGGCAACCGGTGCGGCATGCCGCGACTGCTCAAGCTGTTTGGTGAACGCAATATACCGGTCAGCGCCAGCATCAATATTAGTGTGATTGATGTCTATCCCAGTCTTGCTGCCGCGGTCCGCGCCGCGGGCTGGGAGTTTATCGGTCACGGCGTCAACCAACGCGGGTTGGGGGCCGAGAGCGACGAAGCCAGTTTGATTCAAGCTGCCGTCGATAAACTCGACGCTTATACCGGTAAGAGGACTCGCGGCTGGATGAGTCCCGGCTGGTCTGAAACATTCGATACGCTCGATTACTTGCGGGCTGCCGGCATTGAATACGTCGCGCAGTGGGTGATTGACGATATTCCCACGCGACTGACGACTAAACACGGCGACATGATTTCGATTCCCTACGGACTGGATCTCAACGACAGTGTGATTTACGCTATCGAGAAGCATTCATCGCCGGAAATGAAGCTGCGTCTCGATCAGGCGATCAAGACATTCGAACGGGAAACGCGCGAAACCGGCCAACCACGCGTCCTCACGATACCGCTGCATCCGCATCTATCTGGCGTAGCTCATCGGATCAATTTTCTTACCGAGATAATCGATCAATTGTGCGAGCGGAACGATACGATCTTCGTGAACGGCAGTCAGCTCACCGAGTGGTATCTCTCTCAGCGAACCAACACGTAAAACCGACGCTCATTATGGGCGCTCGAATATTCCGATCCCCGCCCAGGGAAGGCGCCCGCGTCAGCCCTTGCTTGCCGGAAATTTGAACTTGGCGGTGTGCTGAAAAACCGTCTAGACGGCGCGGTGCGCGGCACGTGGAAGAAACATTGAACGCGCCGTAGGAGACCGAAGCGGGTCGGCTGTGCAATGCGCGGCCTACGGGCGCTGATCGAGGCGGCGAGATCGCGCTGCGGAGACCGCAGCTTCGGGCGCAGATGTTCGCGACGGCGCGCTGGAACCTTTTTGATTACAGACCCTTAATGTAAGTAATTTATTATTGACATAGGTGTTGGTTCGATTATCCTCATTTATTATGGACGCTACGGCGAGTTTCACATGGAATGGGGATGACCGTGCAGCGCAGCGGCTTGGTGGGTGAAGGCAAAATTATCGCCGTAGTCACCAACGGATTCAATGTTTACACGCGGTATCTTGGCAGCGGGGTGCGGAAGGGCCTGGAAGGAACCGGGTACAAGTTCATTGGCCGGCAATCGAACTTCGACGCGGACCGGGAGGTTGCGAATTTCGACGAGCTGATTTCACTCGGCGTTGCCGGGATTGTCGTCCTCCCGCATATGCTGCGTTCGTCCGGTCAAGCATATGCCGCGGCGAAAAAGGCCGGAATCCCAATTGTCGATCTCATAGGATTTAATGCTCCGGCGGCCGATCAAGCCGTAATTGCGCGCCTGCGCAACATTAATCCGGAGTCGGGCCATTTGCTCGCTAAGTGGATCATTGAGAAAACGGATCCGTGCGAAATTGTAATCGTGTGCAGCGTGCCCGGCCAGGGCTTCTCGGAAATATATACGCGTTGGTTGACCGAGGCGCTGGAGAAATACGGCGCCGGCAAGTGGAAGATCGTGGACAATCAACCCGGCTACTACAACCGTTTGGAAGCCATGAAAGCCGTGAAGAAGATGCTGGCCGCGCATCCAAAGGCGAAGGTCGTCGTTGATTATGCCGCAGAAATGGCAATCGGCATTGCCGGCTATCTGAAGAAGGAAAACAGAAAGGACATCATCACCGTTACGAGCGACGGTGTCGAAGAGATGGTGCCTTGGATGAAGGAGGGTTGGATTACGGCAACCCGCTTCTATTCACCGGCTCAGCATGGGCTCGCCGGCGTGAAGGTCCTGCGGAATTACATCGAAAAAGGCGAAATACCTGCCGGAGTTATAGATGTCGACCTGTCTGCCGGGATTGTCACTAAGGAAAACATCGACGATTGGGTGCGGAAGCTGCCGCTTTGTTACGACGAGCATATGGTTGAGATTGCGAAAATTCCGTGAGCGGGGGCGGTTAAGTCGACACGTAGCCGTAAATCCAATGAGGTCGAAACGCGCTGACAAACTCAAGACACGATAGCTGCACGCAAACGTCAGAGGTCGCGTGCGCGATCGAAATGCAAGGAGGGGGAGATGAAACGTTATCTGCTGATTGCTGCCGCTACTGCGGCAATGGCGTTTGCGTCACTGCTTGCCGATTGGGGGGCAACGTCGAATGCCGCAAGCGGCGCCCTCAAGGTCGCATGGATCCTAGGCGGTCCGATTAATGACGTCGGTTGGAACGCCGCGCACTACCGCGGCATTGTCGCGGTAGAGAAGGCGTTTCCCGGCAAGGTGGAGGCGACGTACAAGGAAAGCATACCGGCCGGACCGCAAACCGCGCAGGTGATCGACAATCTGGTTCAGGCCGGCAACAAAATGATCTTCACGTCTACGATTGGATTTGCCAGATACACGGAGGCGGCCGCGCAAAAATATCCTGACGTTAAATTCCTCCAGTTTGAGGGATCGACCATCCGTAACAATCTTGCGGGCTTCAATGCGAACTTCCCCGACGGCTTTTACATTCTCGGAATGGCGGCCGGCGCCGTGACCAAATCAGGCATCATCGGGATGGTTGGCGCGTTTCCCTCGCCGTCCAATGTTCGCGCCTTGAACGAGCTTTTGCTGGGCGCGCGGCGCTTCAATCCGAAAGCGACGGTTCAGGTGGTGTTTATCAACTCGTGGTTCGATCCGCCGAAGGAGACGCATGCCGCGCAAAGTCTCCTGGCCAGCCGGGCCGACGTCCTCGGCATGATGATGAACAGCCCGTCGGCCGGGCAGGTGGCCGAAAATGCGGGCATTCCGTTTTTAGGACGAGATTCCGATCAACGGGCTTATGCCCCGAATTCGTATCTGGCCGGCGCCCTTCTCAATTGGGCCCCGTACTATGTAAGCCAGGTCAAGGAAGTTCTCGATGGTACCTGGAAGGCCAGCAATACGATGATGCAATTCAAGGACGGGGCAGTCGAGATCATCTACGGCAACAAGGCCTACGAAAAGGTGAACGCCGCTCAGCGGGCGGCGATCGCCAAAGCGCAGAGCGAAATGCAGAGCGGTGAATTCAACGCTTTCGTCGGTCCCCTTTATGATCAGAAAGGCAAGCTTCGACTCGCGGCCGGCGAGAAACTATCGCCGAAGGACGCTCTTGAAATGGACTGGTTCGTGCAAGGAGTGGTCACGAGCCAGACGGGACGTTGATCACCAAGGTGGATTCCGAGCAAACTGCGCCCGCCGTTGCCGCACGGGAAATCACGAAGCTTTTTTCCAATGTCGTAGCCAACGATGCAGTTTCGTTCTCGGTCCTGCCGGGAGAGGTTCACGCGCTATTGGGAGAGAACGGCTCGGGCAAGACCACGCTTTGCAAAATTCTTAGCGGCTTTTATCAGCCCGACGATGGATCAGTAGAGGTCAACGGAAAGGCGGTGCGCTTTTCCTCGCCTGCCGACGCTTACGCGGCGAGCATCTTTATGGTGCATCAACATTTCAGCCTCGTTGAATCTCTCACTGTTGCCGAGAATGTCGTGTTGGGTTGGTCACGAAACCCGACTTGGCGGTTTTCCGCGCGTCAGGTGGAATCGGAAGTCGCCGCCACTTCCGACCATTTCGAGATTGCGGTCGATCCCCGCGCATACGTATGGCAGCTTTCCGCCGGCGAACGTCAGCGAGTCGAGATTCTCAAAGCGCTTTACCGCGGGGCGCGCACGCTGATCCTCGACGAGCCTACCGCTGTACTCACACCCCAAGAGTGTAGTCGCCTATTCAGCAGTTTGCGGCGCATGGCGGAGCATGGGACAAGCATCATCTTCATTTCTCATAAGCTCGCTGAAGTCGTGGCGCTTTGCGATCGTGTCACCGTACTGCGTCAAGGCCGCAATGTTTTGACAGAAGAACTTCGCGCCAAGCGCATCAACGTACGCGATCTTGCAACGAAAATGGTTGGTCGTGAAATCGTACTGTCCCGGCGGATCGGCAACACCGGAAAGGAAGAACGAAAGGTTGTCCTGGCGGTCAATGACGTGAGTCTCCGTGGCGAATTCGGAAGGATCACGCTCAACAATATTTCGCTGACGGTGCGGGTCGGTGAAATCGTTGGCGTCGCCGGCGTCGCCGGGAATGGACAGCATGAGTTGGCAGAAGTCATCGCCGGTCTTCGCCCGCACGCGACGGGGACTGTTACAATCGACCAGGAATGTCTTCCAAATGGAAGACCGCGCGCCGCCATCGACCGTGGGGTAGCTTATGTACCACAAGATCGTCATGTCGGCCTTGCCTTGCAGCTAAGCGTCGCCGAGAACATCGTTCTCAAGGCCTACCGGGGGCATGGGTTTCGTTTGGGGCCTTTCCTGCGGCCGGCCCGCATATCGGCGCGGACCGATAAACTGCTGCACAGTTTCGACGTTCGCGGCCGACCGGACTCTCGCGCCGGCGAGCTATCGGGAGGCAACGCTCAAAAGGTCGTTTTGGCGCGTGAGCTTTCGTCCAACATCCAGGTCCTCGTTGCTGAATCCCCGACGCGAGGGTTGGACATTGGGGCAACGGAAAGCGTGCGCCGGACGCTCTTGAACGCCGCCGCGCGAGGCGTGGCAATCCTTTTGCTGAGCGAGGATCTTGACGAGGTAATCGATCTGTCCGACCGGATCGCAGTCATTTACCGGGGCAAGATCGTCGGGATCGTCGATGCCGGCGAAGCGGACCGCGAGCAGATCGGGCTGATGATGGCTGGAATCGTAGCATGATCCGTTTCGAGCGTCGGCGCAAGACTGGGCGATGGCATGGCTTTGTCGCGTCGTTGATTGCCGTGGGCGCCGCCATTGTCATCTCCGGTCTTGTCCTCTTGTTCGCGGGGCACGACGTCCTCGACACCTACCGGCGGGTGCTCAGCGCCGGCTTCACGGCACCCGGCGCGTTTTCAAACACGCTTATCGGCGGCGCTCCTCTCGCGTTTGCGGGATTGGCGGCTGGGATCGCGTTCCGCATGCAAGCATGGAACATCGGCGGTGAGGGACAACTTTATTTCGGCGCCATCGGCGCCTCGGGAATTGGGTTGCTGCTCGGCGGGCATGCGCCGGGCTTCCTTGGTGTTGCCGCCATGATTGTTTGCGGTATGGCGGCGGGCGCAATTTGGGCTGCGATTCCCGGCTTTCTCCGCGCGTGGATGAATACCAACGAAATTCTAACATCGTTGATGTTGAACTACGTGGCCAGCCTGACTGCTTACTACTTAATTTTCGGAAGTTACTCTCAATGGCGAGATCAGACGTCGCCGGCCGGCAAGCTGTATCCTGTGGGTAAGCTTTTGGATTCTTCCACGTTCTGGCCAGGCTTCCCCATCGGCAATGTCGTGGTGCCGTTTGGATTTGTGCTAGCGATATTTGCCGCAATCGCGCTACGGATTCTGTTGCATTCGACGGTATTCGGTTTCAGCCTGCGCGTAATCGCCAACTCGCCGTCGTGCGGCCACTATGCGGGGATAAACACGAAAGCGATGTTTGTGGCTGTGATGGTGCTGTCCGGAGTGTTGGCAGGTCTCGGAGGGGCAAGCCTGGTCGGCGACTTCGCTCACCAATTGGATCCGAACGCGCTCACGCAGTCTGCCTACGGCTACACCGGCATAGTGGCCGCGGCACTCGGACGTTACGACCCGGTGGCTACCGTGGTGGCAGCTATGTTTCTCGCGGCGCTGGCGAATGCCGGTTTTGCGTTACAGGGGCCTGACTTTCCTCTCGGCCTGGTAGGCACGATGCAAGGCATCATCCTCTTCTGCGTTCTCGCGGCGGAATTCCTTGAACGCTACCGTATCCGTCTTCAATGGCAAAATTCCTCTTCCGTCAGGCAATTTCACTCGCCCGGGAACAGTAACCTCCGCTCAGATCCGCCGGCGGACGAACACAAGGTCGAATTGTCCGCGAGGCGCGCATGAATGACAGTTTTCTAATTCACCTCCTGGTCGGCGGCATGCTGTATGGCACGCCGCTGCTGGTCGCAGGACTCGGTGAACTGCTTGCAGAACGATCAGGCGTCCTGAACCTGGGTGTCGAGGGCATGATGCTTGTTGGCGCAGTCTGCGGTTTTTGGGTTTCGCAGAAAATAAGCGCGCCTGCGGCAATTTCGCTGATCGTAGCCGTCGCGGCCGCCGGCGTCGCCGGCGGCTTGATGGCATTGATCCATGCCGTCGCCAGCATAACATTGCGAGCAAATCAAATCGTCTCCGGCCTGGCGCTTTCGATTCTCGGGGGCAGCCTCGGTCTCTCAACATACATTGGCGATGCCGCAGGTCTCACCGGTGTTCCCGGTCGCCACCAATTCAACGCAATCAATGTCTTTGACCTTGGCGATTTGCCCATCGTGGGACCGCTGCTGTTCCATCAGCCGGCACTTGTTTATGCATCGTGGGGGCTCGCCGGTCTGGTCACCATCTATCTGTTTCATACCCGACCCGGGCTTCACCTGCGCGCGGTCGGCGAATCTCCGGCCGCAGCGGATGCAATGGGCATCAACGTTGGCGCCTACCAGTATATGCACACGATCCTCGGTGGAGTTTTTGCGGGGTTTGCGGGCGCCGCGTACTCGCTGATGATCTCGCCTAGCTGGAACCAGGGAATGACCGCGGGGGCCGGCTGGATCGCGATCGCCCTTGTGATCTTCGCGTTCTGGAATCCTCGCATCATCATTATTGGTGCGTATCTGTTCGGCACGATGACGGGTCTTGGCTTTGCGTTGCAGGCAGATGGCATTCGTGTGGCGCCGGAATTTTTTTCAGCCCTGCCGTATCTGGTAAATATCGCCGCGCTCGTTTTCATGTCAAAGCTGTGGGTGAAGGGCCGCAACCAAGCGCCGGCTGCGCTTGCGGTACCGTATGCGCGAGAGGAGGCATCATGAACGTAGCGTTGGTTGCGATTTACCGCGCACAATCCGATAGCGGCAATTTCATTCGGCCGCCGTCTGATAGCTTTCGACTGGCGGGCACGAACAGACGAGGTGCCGATCACCGTAGACGTTGTCGACGCGGTTGACGGGACTCCAATATTTTTGGCGCAGCAGCGAATTGACCGGAAAGCATGCGGCCAAGCGCGAATAAGGATGCGTCCAATCGCCGTCGATGAGATCGAAGACCGTGTGCGGCGCGTTGCGCAGAACGTTGTCGTGGGCGTCCATTGTCCCTTGCTCCACTTCCGCTATCTCCGCTCGAATGGCGATCATTGCCTCGCAAAAACGGTCGAGCTCCGCCTTCGCTTCCGATTCTGTTGGCTCGATCATCAACGTACCGGCCACCGGAAAGCTCATGGTCGGCGCGTGAAATCCGTAGTCGATGAGTCGCTTGGCGATGTCGTCCACGGAGACGCCGGCGCTTTCCTTGAATGGCCGCATATCGATGATGCATTCATGGGCAACGCGGCCGTGGATTCCCTTATACAGCAGCGGATAATGGCCCTCGAGAATCTTGGCGATGTAATTGGCATTCAGTATCGCCGCTTGTGTTGCAGCAAGCAGCCCCTCTGCGCCCATCATCCTGATATAAGCCCAGGAGATCGGCAGGACGGCCGCAGAGCTGAAAGGTGCGGCGCTTACTGCGCCCACTTGCGTGGCTAGCGTCGGTCGCATTGGATGGCCGGGCAGGAATGCGGCCAGATGCTTTTTGACGCCGATGGGACCCATCCCCGGACCCCCGCCGCCATGTGGAATGCAGAAGGTCTTGTGCAGATTAATGTGGCCGACGTCGGCGCCGAACTTGCCGGGTTGCGCGAGGCCGACCTGCGCGTTGAGATTGGCGCCATCCAAATAAACCTGTCCGCCATATTGATGCACGATGTCGCAGATGTTGCGAATCGTCGGTTCGAACACTCCATGCGTGGAGGGATAGGTCACCATCACGGCCGCAAGCCGTTCGGAAAATTGCGTCGCCTTGCTGTGCAGGTCGGTGAGGTCGACATTGCCGGCGCTGTCGCAGCCAATGATGACCACCTCCATGCCGGCCATTTGGGCGGAAGCCGGATTCGTGCCGTGTGCTGATGCAGGGATCAGGCATACGTTCCGCTGCGCCTCGCCGCGGCTCGCATGGTAGGCGCGGATGACCAAGAGGCCGGCATATTCACCTTGCGCGCCGGAGTTCGGTTGCAGCGATATTGCGTCGTATCCAGTGATCTCGCACAGCTTGGCGGCCAGATCGTCTAACATCTGGACATAACCTTCCATCTGCTCCGTAGGCGCAAATGGATGGATGTTGGCGAATTCCGGCCAAGTGATCGCCATCATCTCGGCTGTCGCATTGAGCTTCATGGTGCATGAGCCGAGCGGAATCATGCTGCGGTCGAGCGCCAAGTCGCGATCGGCAAGGCGGCGCATATAGCGCAGCATTTCGGTCTCGGAGTGATACCGGTGAAAGACAGAATTTGTCATGAAGTCGCTGCGTCGGGCGAACTGCGGGGGGATGATATCCTCGGTATCCAAACGTAAGCTTTCGAACGACGGTCGGCCCGTCGCGCTTCCACGAATGTCGAAGGCGTGCCATATCGCCTCGACCGTTGCTGGCGTTGTGGTCTCGTCAACGCTGATCCCAATGCGCGCCTGTGCGCCCGTCTCGATCTTGCGGAGATTAATCTTGCTGGCGATCGCATTGCGGAGAATTTCCGCCTGACGGACGCCAACCTCGACCGTAATCGTGTCGAAGAAGGCGCTTTGTTGAACGCGCCAGCCGAGGATCGTTAATCCCCGAGCCAAAACTAATGCCGTGTTATGTATGTTGCGGGCAATACGCCGAAGTCCTTCCGGACCGTGATAGACGGCATACATCGAGGCGACGACGGCCGGGAGAACCTGCGCGGTGCAGATGTTTGAGGTTGCTTTCTCCCGTCGGATGTGTTGCTCGCGCGTCTGCAAAGCCAGGCGATAGGCCGGTTGATCGCGGCGATCGATCGATATGCCGACGATGCGGCCGGGCAGGGCGCGCGTGTGCGCATGTTTGCCGGCGATGTATGCGGCGTGCGGTCCGCCGCCGCCCATCGGCATACCGAAGCGCTGGGTCGAACCGATGGCAATGTCGACACCTAGTTCGCCGGGCGGGACGAGCAGCGTGAGCGCCAGAAGATCTGTCGCCATGACGGCAAAAGCTCCAGCCGTATGTAGCGCGGAGATGACGGAGCGGAAATCGCGGATTTCGCCGAATGTGCCGGGATACTGGAGCAACGCAGCGAATACCGTGGCGGGATCGAGGTCGCGCGATGGATCGCCGGCAACGACCTTCCAGCCGAGCGGCTCGGCGCGGGTGCGTACGACTGCGATAGTCTGCGGATGACATCCGGAATCGAGGAAGAGCGCATTCGGCCGTCCTTTTGCCAGGCGATGCGCCATGGCCATGGCTTCCGCCGCGGCGGTCGCCTCGTCGAGGAGCGAGGCGTTGGCGATCTCGAGCCCGCAGATTTCCGCCACCATGGTCTGGAAATTCAGCAGTGTTTCCAGCCGGCCCTGGCTGATCTCCGGCTGATAAGGCGTATAGGCCGTATACCAGGCCGGATTCTCGAGAATGTTACGCTGGATGACCGGCGGTAGAATCGTTCCATAATAGCCTTGGCCGATCAGCGAGGTAAAAACCTTATTCTTGCCGGCGAACGCGCGCAGCAGATCAAGCGCCTCCATCTCCGAAATTCCGGGTGGCAGCGCGAGCGGCGTCTGCTGCCGGATTACGTCCGGCACTGTTTGTGCGATCAGCTCGTCAATATCCGCTACTCCAAGAATCGCCAGCATTTCGTTCATCTCGGAGGCCGATGGCCCGATATGACGGCGGCTAAAACCGTGAGGATTGAAATCGGATGCAGAATCGCTAGCAATCATGACCTTCACCTGCTCCCTTATCGCCGATCAGCGTGCGGGACGGCGTTCACGCGATCATCGCTTGGTAATCCTTTTCGTCCAGCAAGCCGTCGAGCTGCGAGGGCTCCGACAGCTTGATCTTGAAGAACCAGCCTTCCCGCATCGGATCGCGGTTGACCAGCGCTGGATCCTCGACGATCGTCTGATTAACCTCGACCACCTCTCCGCTCACCGGCGAATAGATGTCGGATGCCGCTTTGGCCGATTCGACGACTGCGGCCAAAGTCCCTTTTTCCGAT
>JASHRY010000237.1 GCA_030037105.1 Xanthobacteraceae bacterium | reverse complement strand
CGCCGACGAAATCGACGAGTTGGTAATCGGCAATTGGCTGGCGCTGACCTGGTTGCCGATGTTGGCGACCGCCGAACTGCCGAATACGTTCCACTGCACGCCGAGCTCGCGGCTCGCCGAACGCGAAACCTCGAGGAAGCGCACTTGCAGCATGACCTGCTGCGGCTGCACGACCTGGACGACGTTGACGACATCCGGTGCGAACTGACGGGCGACGGTCACGGCCTTGTCGAGCGTGACGGCGTCGGGCGCCGTGCCGCTCAACATGATCCGGCCGTTGACCGACGACACCCTGATCCCGCCGCCGGTGAAGCGCGCGATCTCGGCGCTGAGCCGCGGGATGTCGTAGGACACCTCGATGTCGAAAATGCCGACCGGCTTCTTGTTCTCGTCATACACCGTGACCCGCGTCGTGCCGATCTTCTTGCCGAGGATCGACAGCGCATGATCGGTGAGCGGGTTCACGTCGGCGATCTCGGGATCGCCGACCGTAATGTCGACGAAGCTCCGATCGGTATGGACGTCCAGCGATTTTCCGACCGTCACCGTCACCGTCGTGGTATGCGCGGAATTCGCCAACGCGATGCGCTGCTGCGCCCGCGACTCGCCGGTCGCGAGCGCAAGCAGCATGACGATCATCGCGACCAGCATCGCCGCCAATCGACAGCGCGGCCGGAGCCCCCCGAGTGTCACGCCCCCGTCCGATTGCAGCCGGCGTCCGCCGGCGATGGGCTTTGTGTTTTCATAGCGGCTGTTCACGTCTGCCTCCCGCGATTCGCTCGTTGTCCCAAAGTTCAAGTTCACGCCCCAATTCGTCGCCGACCGCGATCTCCGTCAGTCGTGCATCGGCTCGCGTCCGGCAAGGGCGGCAGAACGCTTTCCGCCCTCGACCGGCACGCTGTATTCATCGTGCTTGCTTGCTTCATGCCGGAATGCGCGCGTCACGCGGACGGTCACGAAGCGTGAATCGCTCGACGGCGCGGCGATGCCTCCCAAATCCATGAGGGTGACCCGCCGCCGGCTTTGCTCTTCCATCTCGCCGGCCTTGCGCAGCAGCAGCGACAGCGTCCCGACCGCGGAAGCGAGCGCGAGCCTCTGGCCGTCGGTGACGCTAACTTCCAGCGTCACCGCCTTGGCGACGGAAGGCTTTTCCGCGCGCGCGTCCGCCAACTGGTCGATCGCGAGCACGCGCGCGTTCTGGATCACCACGTCATTCGTCGCCTTGCTCTTGTCGACCTGCCGCGTCAGCACGACATCGACATGGTCGCCCGGCAGCACAAAGCCGGCGACGCCCTCAACATCATTGACGCGAATGGTCACCGCCTTCATTCCCTCGTGCAGCATGGCCGAGAGCGTGGCGCGCTGGCCCGGACCGGTGATCTTGGAAGCGAGGATTGCCTCGTTGGCGTCGATCGGCATCAGCACGATGCGCTTGCTTGCGGTGAGGGCCGCGATCTTGGCGAAGGCGCCTGCCGGCAGCGCGTTTCCCGGCCAGGCCACTTCGCGCAGCGCCGCGGCGCGAAGCTCGTCACCGAACCGCAACGCCCGGCGGGCGACGACGATGGTGCGCGCCGCCGCGCCCGATTTCTCCTGCGCCTCGAGGCTGCGCAGGCGCTGTTCGGCCTGATTGTTGAGCCAAGTCTGCGCTAAAAACACGGCGAGCAGCCCGAACAAGACCGCAAAGGCGACCATCACGATTGTACTGGTGCGCACGTCCGTCCCCTGATGACGCGTCGAATTCTTTAGTTGTTCGCGGCGAGTATTGATCCGCCGCTGGTGTGGAATTGGTGAAACTGCGGTGCGCCCGCGGGGAAACCGCCAAGGCTTCTCGGCCTATGCTGAACATTGCTTCAACGCGTATTCTTTACGGGGCGTGTATCGCTTTGTTCGAAGCGAACAGATAACCTTTACGAAATTTACGCCAGCGCGAGATTCGAGCCCATGCCTGCAGCAACGCCCGCGAAGAGTTCGGCAACCGTCGTCGATTCCGCCGTGTTCGGCGACATCTTCTCGACCGCGGCGATGCGGCGCGTGTTCTCCGACGAGAGCCGCGTGCAGAAATATCTCGACGTCGAGGCAGCGCTGGCGCGAGTCGAGGCGCGGCTCGGCATTATTCCGCACGCGGCGGCCGACGAGATCGGCCGCCATTGCCATGCCGCCGAGATCGATTTCGTTAAGCTAAAGGCGCAGACCGAACGCATCGGTTACCCGGTGCTGCCGGTGGTGCAGCAGCTCGTCGCGCTCTGCCGCGACCGGCTCGGCGAGTGGTGCCATTGGGGCGCGACCACGCAGGACGTGACCGACACCGCCACCGTGCTGCAGATTCGCGAGGCGCTCGCCCTGATCGAAGCGGACATTGAAGCAATCGCCGACGAGCTCGGGCGCCTTGCGCGCCGATACCGCGACACGCCGATGGCCGGCCGCAGCAACCTGCAGCAGGCGGTGCCGATCACCTTCGGCTACAAGGTGGCGACCTTGCTGGCGGCGTTCGAACGCCACCGGCAGCGGCTGCAGGAGCTGCGCGGGCGCGCGCTGGTCGGCGAGTTCGGCGGGGCGGCCGGCACGCTCGCCGCGCTGGGCGGAGGCGGCCTCGACGTGCAGGCCGAATTGATGAAGGAGCTGAAACTCGGCGCGCCGGAGATCGCCTGGCACACGACGCGCGATTCGATCGCCGAGGTCGGCTGCTTCCTCGGCCTCCTCGCCGGCACCTGCGCGAAGTTCGCTTGCGACGTGAAACTGTTGATGCAGACCGAAGTCGCGGAGCTCTCCGAGCCGTTCCGGGAAGGTCGCGGCTCGTCGTCGACCATGCCGCAGAAGCGCAACCCGATCTCCTCGGTCTACATCACCGCGCTGAACGCGGTGGTGCGCCAGGAGGTCGCCGCGCTCCTTGACGCCATGGTCGCAGACCACGAGCGCGCCACCGGCCCCCTGGGAGATCGAATGGATCGTGCTGCCGGAAATCTTCTGTCTGACTGCCGGCGTGCTGGCACAGACCCGCTTGGTGGCGAGCGGCCTTCAGGTCGATGAGAAGAAGATGCGCGCCAATCTCGACGTAACGCGCGGGCTCATCGTCTCCGAGGCGGTGATGATGCGGCTCGGCCCGCATCTCGGCCGCCAATACGCGCACGATCTCGTCTACGACCTCTGCCGCCAAGTCATCGCCACCGGTCGGCCGCTGGTCGATCTGCTCGCCGAGAATGAGGAGATCGCCAAGCACCTCGACCGCGCGGCCCTCGCGCGGCTGTGCGATCCGACGCATTATCTCGGCGAGGCCGGCGCCATGGTCGATCGGGTGTTGAAGATGAGAGAGGCGCGCGCTTAACGACCGGGAAGCGGTGAAATCGCTGTCGCGGAACTGCTGAGATCTCCAGACGCGAATTCCGGAAACGAGCAGGTGTGTTCCCGACTGCTGCCGTTCGCGCGGGCGCCCGCCCATTCCCCGCCGCAAACGATCATGTGCGATGATCCGGTCCGGCAACGTGCAGCGGACGCCTTGCCGATGGTGAGCCTTTTTTGATAGAACCGCCGCAACGGGTGGCGCACTGCCGCACCCGGCGCAACGCTCACAAAAATCGGGAGGAAAAGATGGCTGACCGGATCCTGACGACCCATGTGGGGAGCCTGCCGCGCCCAGAAAAGCTGATCGCCGCCGCGCATCAGCGCACCGTCAACCAGTCGGCCGACGAGACCGCTTTCGAGAAAGAACTCAAGGGCGCAGTGGCGGACGTCGTCCGCCGCCAGAAAGAAGCCGGCATCGACCTCATCAACGACGGCGAGCTCGGCCACACGATGGGTTGGGCCTACGATTACGGCTCGTGGTGGTCGTATGTGGTGCGGCGCCTGACCGGCGTTGAGGTCGTCGAGATCGGGCTCTGGAAGAAACCATTGGCGCCGATCAAACCCTTGACGCCCGGCGCTTTCGAGTTGGGGAGTTGGCCGGATCGCCGCGACTTCAACAAGTTCGCGGAAGCCTACGCGGACCCGCAGTCCGGGTGCAACCTGCCCGAACAGTTCATGACTCATTATAGTCCCCTGGTCACCGGCCCGATCAAGTACAAGGGACAGCGGGCGATCCAGCGCGACATCGCCAACCTCAAGGCCGCGCTGGCGGCGTCGGGAATCAAGGACGGCTGGATGAACGCGGTGGCGCCGGCGAGCTGCTCGCGCTTCGCCAGCGAATACTACAAGACCGAGGAGGAATTGATGTACGCCTGCGCGGACGCGATGCGCGAGGAGTACAAAGCGATCATCGACGCCGGCTTCACCTTGCAGCTTGACGACCCGGCGATCGGCGAAAGTTGGGATCAGTCGAAAAAGGAACCGACCGTCGAAGGCTACCGGCGTTACACGAAGCTTTGCCTCGACGCGCTCAATCACGCGATCAAGGGACTTCCTTCCAGCAAAATCCGCTTCCACCTGTGCTGGGGGAGCTGGCACGGCCCGCATTCCACCGACATTCCCATGAAGCACCTTGTCGACCTGATGCTCGGGATCAACGCGGACTATTATTCCTTCGAGGCCGCCAACGTCCGCCACGAGCACGAATGGAAGCTGTGGAAGGACGTGAAGTTGCCCGCGGGCAAGAAGATCCTGCCCGGCGTGGTCAGCCACTCGACCAACCTGATCGAGCATCCCGAGATCGTCGCCGACCGGATTTGCCGCTTTGCCGAGGCGGTCGGCCGCGACAACGTCATCGCTTCGACCGATTGCGGGCTCGGCGGCCGCGTGCATCCGCAGGTCGCCTGGGCGAAGCTCAAGGCGCTCTCGGAGGGCGCGGCGCTCGCCACGAAGCGCCTCTGGCAGCGAGCCGCCGCCTGATTTGGGGCGGGCGGCCCGAGGCCGACGGAACAGATAACGATTACTCCGCGGCCGCGGCTTTGGCCGCCGCCTGCTCGCGCACGAATTTCTGCAGTGCCACGAGGTCGGGCTTGCCCGAGCCGAGCAGCGGCAGCTTGTCGAGGACCATGACTTCGGCCGGACACATCAGCTCGGAGGCGTGTTTGCTGCGGGCATAGGCCTGAAAGTCGGCGCGCGTCGCGCCGTGCTTGTCGGTGACCAGGATCAGGCGCTCGCCCTTGCGGGCGTCGGGGACCGTGGCCACCGCGGAGATATAGTTCGGCCACAGCTCGGCCGCGAGCATTTCCACGGCCGCGAGCGAGATCATCTCGCCGCCGATCTTGGCGAAACGCTTGGCGCGGCCTTTGATGGCGATATAGCCCTGCTCGTCGATGCTGACGATATCGCCGGTGTCGTACCAGCCCTGCGGCGGTTTTTCCAACACGCCGGGTTTGTCGGCGCGCAGATAGCCGAGCATCACGTTCGGCCCCTTGACGAAGAGCCGCCCGCCCTCCTCGACGCCCTCGACCTTCTCCAGCCTGGCCTCGATGCCCGGCAGCAAACGGCCGACGGTGCCGAACTTGTTGAACATCGGCGTGTTGAGCGCCAGCACCGGGGACGTCTCGGTCACGCCGTAGCCTTCGAGGACGCGCATCCCGAACTTTTCCAGATAGATGCGGCGCGTCGATTCCTTCACCGCCTCGCCGCCGGCGATGATGTAACGCAGCGAGCGGAAGTCGTAAGGGTGGGCCATGCGCGCGTAGCCGGCAAGGAACGTGTCGGTGCCGAACATGTAGGTCGCGCACATGCCGTAGACCAACTCCGGCACGGTGCGGTAATGCAACGGCGAAGGATAAAAATAGGTGGGCACGCCGGAAATAAGCGGCAGCACGATGCCGCCCATGAAGCCGAATGAGTGGAACGCCGGCAGCGCCATGAACAGCTTGTCCTCGCGCCCGAAATCGATGCTGGCCTCGGCCTGCGCCACGTTCGCCAGGATGTTCCGATGGGTGAGAACAACGCCCTTGGGCACGCCCTCGGTGCCGGACGTGAACAGGATCGCCGCCCAGTCGTCGGCTTTGCGTACGACCAGCGGCTTTTTCGCCCTGAGCGCGCCGCGCAGCTTGTCGAGCAAACTCACCGTCTTGCGCACATCCTCCAGATAGACGATGCGCACCTCCTTCTCGATCTGGGCGACGAGCTTTTCGAGTCGCGCCTTTTCCACGAAGGCGTGCGCGGTGAGAATGGTGTCGACTTCCGCGGCACGGCAGCCGCCGAGGATGTTGGCGGCTCCCGAGGTGAAGTTGACCATGGCGGGAACGCGTCCGGCAGACATCAGCGCGAGCACGGTCACGGCCGCGCCGTTGGCGGTCGGGAGCATGACGCCGACGGCGCGCCCTTCCGGCGCCAGCGGCATCAGCTTGGCGCCGAGGATTCTGGTCGCCTGGAGGAGCCGCTTGTAGGTCAACCGCCCGCTCGTCGGGTCCTCGACAATCGGCCACTTGCCGCCGTGAATGTGCGCCGCCTCGATAACCGCCTCGACGATCGTGCGGTCGGTCGGAGTGGTGCGGAAGATCAGGTTGGACATCACGTCGTAAAGCGCGGCGCCGGCGGCCAGGCGCCGCTTGCGCCCCTTGAGCGCCGGATCGACGTTGAGCTTCACCGGCTCGAGGATCGTCACCTTGATCTTCGGGAACAGCCGCCGGCGCACCTGCGTGCTCTTGAGCCGGCTGAAGATCGTCGCCTGCGGTCCGTCGATGCGCACCGGCACCACCATCGCGTCCGACTTGTCGGCGATCATCGCGGCGCCGTCGTAGATCTTCATCAGGCTGCCGGTGACGGTGATGCGGCCCTCCGGGAATATCACCAGCATGTTGCCGTCGCGCACGGCGTTGATGATGGTGCGCAGCGCCATCGGCTTGAGCGGATCGAGCGCCATGGTGCGCACGAATTTGAGGAAGGGCTGGATCCACCAGCGCTTCGACATCGCCACGTCGATGGCGAAGACCGGGCGCTTCGGCAGGATCGCCGTCGCCAGGGGGGGATCGAGAAAGCTCACATGGTTGAGCGCAATGATGGCGTTGTGACCCGCCTTGTCGATGTTCTCCAGGCCGTTGACCTCGAGGCGGAAGAAAGCGCGGAAGACGATCGACAGAAAATCGTTCAACCAGCCCGCCGGCATGGTGCGGCCGATGATGACGGCGACGACGAGATTGGCGACGCCGATGAGGGCGAAGAGAAACGCCACGCCGAAACCGAGCTTTTGCAGCACGGCGAGGATGATCGCGCCGACGACCATGAAGGCGGCATTGAGCACGTTGACGGCGGCGACGACGCGGGCGCGGTGATCGGCGCCGGCCCAGGCCTGCACCGCGGTAAACGTCGGCACGATGAACAGGCCGCCGGCGACCGCGAGCCCGGCGAGATCGATCGCGATATGCACGCTGTGCGGCGAGGCGAGGAACTCGCCGATGCTGAGCGGGTGCGTCGCCGGCACGACGGCGGACGCGGTCCAGCCGAGATCGAGAGAGAACAAACCGAGCAGCACGGCGGCGACGAGCGTCGGCAGGAGCACGATGCGGCCGTGGGCGAGCCAAGCGGCAAACGCCGAACCGATCGCGACCGCCACCGAGAATATGGTGAGGAAGAGGGTCACCACCGTCTCGCTGCCGCCGATGTCGAAGGTCACGAGCGGCGGCAACAGCGACAGGACCAGCGCGCCCACGAGCCAGAACCAACTGGTGACCAGCGCGCCCCACCACAACCGCGGCTCGGCGCGCACATACCTGATGAGAGCGCCGGTCGAGGCGAAGATGTTGCGGTTGATCTTGAGTTCGGGCGCGCCTTCGCCGCTCGGCGGGATGAACCGGCTCGCGATCCAGCACGCCAAAGCCGCCACCATCATCAGCCAGGCAAAATGGATCGGATCGCCGCCGCCCTTGGCGGCGACGCCGGCGACAATGGTGCCGATGAGGATGGCGAGGAAGGTCCCGCCTTCGACCAACGCGTTGCCGGACGGCAGTTCCTCGCGCGCGAGATGGTCGGGCAGGATGCCGTATTTGATCGGGCCGAACAGCGAGGCGATCGTTCCGAACGAGAGCACCGCGAGAAAAAGCAGCAGCAGCGAATGGAGGGCGAACCCGGCCACCGCCAGCGCGGCGACGCCGATCTCGATGAGCTTGAGGCGCCGCGCCACGAAGGCCTTGTCGTAGCGATCGGCGAGTTCGCCGCCAAGCCCGGAGAGCAGGAAGAACGGGGCGATGAGCGTCGCGCCGGCAAGCGTGATCAACGCCTCGGAATTAGCGCCCGCGATCTGAAACAGGATCACGAAGACCAGCGCCGTCTTGAGGAAGTTGTCGCTGAACGCCGAGAAGAATTGGCACCAGAATAAAGGCGCGAAACGTCGCGTCGTCATCAGGGACATGGACATGGGCTCACCCCGCCGTTTGCTTCCCGGCCAGCACTGCTGCCGCCTGCAGTTTAAACGCCCGCGTTCGCCTTGGCGACGCGGGAATCGGCAAGAAGGACGGTCCAATACGGCCGCCGACGGCTGCCGCGTTACGCCAATTCCAACGTTCGATCAATGTGATAGGTTGAAAAGTCCGACCCATCGCGTGCCGAATCTGGGGGCGACGGCTTTCACCGTTCGCCGCCACCGGTGCAGCGACATGGCGCTGCGATTTTATTGCGATGACGACCTTATTCGGCGATGACTTCGCCCTTCGCCGTATCCTCGTGATATTCGCCGATGAAGTCGTAGCGACCGGGCCTGAGCGGACTGATGTGCACGACACCCTGCGCCTTGCCGGCGATGACTTTCTCGACCTTGAGCGCCGACGAATCGAATTCCTCGGAAAGCGGATCAGCATTGATGACCGTCAGCGTTATCCGCTTGCCGGCGGGGACGCGGAGCTCGGACGGCTCAAAGCGGTGATTGCGAATGGTAATGGTCGCCGAATAGGAATCTTCGGCCCGCGCGCTCGCGCAGACCCCAGCGGCCAATGCGGCGATGACCAACAACGTTGATGCGCGCATCATGGCTGCGTCAATCCTTGGCCTCCTTGCTCGGGAAATGGAAGGTCCAGCTCTCCGAGAACGGCTTCCACCAGTCGGGCACTCCGGTCGCCTTGTCGATGTGGCGGAGGAAACCCACCTTCGACGGCGGTTCGAAATGGTAAGTGAGGCGATAATCGCCATCGCCCATGAGCGCGACGTTGTTGGCGTAATGCGGGCCATCGTCTGCGGTCATGGCCAACATTTTTCCGGTCTTCTTGAATTTCGTGCCCACTTTCTCGATCGTATAGGAGATCGTCAGGTAAGGTATCCACTCGTCCTCCTTGAAGCCGTGCTTCTCGTCCTTCGTCGCGTGCACGTCGACTTCAAGATGAACAGCATTCGGACCCATCGCCGTGCCCTTCGGCATCGCCGACATCACGATGCCGAGTAGATAGTGCGGGACGATTTGCATGTCGTTCTGCACGACCGGCTCGCCGACATAGAATTCCTTGGCTGCGGCGGGTAGCGTCGCCAAGCCGGCAGCGGCGCCGGCGGCGACCAATGTGGCAAGTGTTGCGCGTCTCACGAGTCCCATGACGATTCTCCCAGAGCGATTTCGCGGCCCGGCGCTCAACCAAGCGACCGTTTCCCAGTTTAGCTTTAGAATAAAGTAAAATTCTAGTCTTTTCAGTATCTTGCTCCTAACAGGAAAAAGCAGCTTCGGCAATATTTCGATGACGATAGAGCGCGTCAGGGGTGAACGGAAAAAGTCGCACCGGTTGTCAGCGGCGCGCTCGAAGGGGCGCAAATATTAGAGTCCATTTCACTTAGGCTGAAGCATATCCTGCGTTTCGGAAGTAGTTTTGCGCATTCCTGCGGAGGGAATGCGTTGAGCAAGGTTCCGATACGTCGCCAGGTCGTTTCGACGGTTCGCTCGTCGGCTTTTCTGAGCAGGGTCTTGAGCTTGGCGAAGACCTGCTCGATCGGATTGAGGTCTGGGCTGTAGGG
>JASHRY010000236.1 GCA_030037105.1 Xanthobacteraceae bacterium | reverse complement strand
AAATATTCGCCCGACCTGAACCCGATCGAGATGCCGTTCAGCAAGCTCAAGGCCGATCTGCGCAAGGCCGCCGAGCGGACCATTCCGCGCCTCCGCCGCCGCATCGGCCGATTCGCAGCGACGCTCACGGCTGGCGAAGCTTCAAACTATTTCAGGCATGCAGGCTATGCGTGAAATCAACCGGAATCTGCTCTAGTGCAAATGTTCGTTGACCTTCGCTAGCAACTGCCGCGGGCTGTAAGGCTTGGTGATGTAGTCGTCGCAGCCGGCGGCGCGGGCCTTGTCCTCGTCGCCGGAAAGCGCGTAGGAGGTCACGACGATGATCGGAATCGCCTTGAGTTGCGGATTGGCCTTGATGCGCCGCGTCGCCTCGTAACCGTCCGCGACCGGCATCTGGATATCCATGAGGATCAGGTCCGGTCGCTGCGCCTCGGCGGCGCTGACGCCGCGCTCGCCGTCCTCGGCCTCCAGGACCTCATAGCCGACGCTGGTGAGCAGATCGCGCAGGATACGCCGGTTGTCCTCCTGATCCTCCACCACAAGGATGCGCTTGCTCATGAGACTTGTCCTCCGGTCCGCACCGGCAGCTTGATGGTAAAGGTCGATCCTTTGCCGAGTTCGGAATCGACCAGAATGCGACCGCCGTGCATTTCGACGATGCGCTTGGAGATCGCGAGCCCCAGCCCCGTTCCGCCCTTGGTGCGCGTCGAGGTGTTGTCGAGCTGCTGGAACTCTTCGAAGATTTTTGCCTGATCGGCGGCGGCGATGCCGGGCCCCGAGTCGCGCACGGCAACGCTGAACGCGCCGTCGGCGCAGGACGCCTCGATCGCGACCTCGCCCTTCTCCGTGAACTTGATCGCATTGCCGACCAGATTGAGCAGCACCTGGGAGAGCCGGCGCTCGTCGCCGCGCCCGAGCGGGAGATCCTTTTCTATCGCCGTCCTCAGCGCGAGATTCTTCTGCGTCGCCAGCGGCTCGACGGCGACATAAACGCCCTGCACCAGTTGCGCCAGCGAATAATCCGACAACGACAAAGTGAGCTGGCCCGCCTCGATCTTCGACAGGTCGAGCACGTCGTTGATCAGGCCGAGCAGATGCCTGCCGTTGGCCTGCACCCGCTCCAGGACCGCGCGCATCTTTTCCGGCGCCTCGCCGTAAATGCTGTCGAGGATCAATTCGGTGTAGCCGAGAATGGCGTTGAGCGGCGTGCGTAGCTCGTGGCTCATATTGGCGAGGAACTGCGACTTGTGTCGGCTCGCCAGCTCGAGCTGCCGGCCTTTTTCCTCGATCTCGTGGAACAGCCGCGCGTTCTGGATCGCCAATGCCGATTGCGCGGCAAAAGTCTTCATCAGCTCGACGGTGTTCTGCGGGAAGGCGCCGGGCGTGCGGCGGCGCACGACCAGCATGCCGACAATATCTTCCCCGCGCCGCAGCGGCGCCACCAGCCGCGCGCGATAGCCGGCGCGCTGCGTGACCTCGTTGATGTCGGAGCGCGCCTCCTCGTGCAGATCGGCGGTCTGCGTCGGTTCGTTCCGTGCCACCGCGACCGCGACGTTCGGCTCGTCAAGGCCGATGTGCCGATGCGTGAGCGCGTCGATCAGCTCCGGGTCCATGCCGTAAGTGGCGCGCAGGCGAAATTCGCGCTGCGCGTCGTCATAGACATAGATTGCGCCGGCGTCGGTGCCGGAGAGCTGCACCGCCTTGGCGACGATGGTCGCAAGCACGGTTTCGAGGTCGAGCGTCGAGTTCACCGCCTGCGAGACCTCGCCAAGCGCGCGCAACTCGGCGACCGAGCGACTCAATTCGTCGGTGCGCTGGCGCAGTTCGCTGAGCAGCCGCGTATTCTCGATAGCGATGACCGCCTGGGCGGCAAAGCTCATGACCAGGCCGACCTGCTTGTCGGTGAAAGGACGAACTTCCTGGCGGAAAATGCTGAACGCGCCGATCAGCTCGTCTTCCTTCAGCATTGGTACAAACAGTATTGTTCGTATGTGCCCAAGTTCGACAGCCTCAACCTCCGGGGCGCTTCGTTCAAGGTAGGCCGGTTCTGTCGTAAGATCGGCGACATGAACCGCCTCTTTGGTTGCCACCATGCGTCCGAGAGGACTGTTCGAGGAAATACGTAGTGTCAGCCCGCGTCGCCGCGCTTGGGCGTATGCCCCCGCTGGAACATTAAGCGTTTCCAGAACGCTAAAGGTGCCGTCTCCGTTCCAACGGTAAATGTTGCCAAAGTTGGCGTGACAGATGTGCACGGCCTTCTCCAGCATGACGGCAAACACCGGCTCCAATTCGCCTGGCGAGCGCGAAATAACGCTCAGCACATCCGAGGTGGCGGTCTGCTGCTCCAACGACTCGCGCAGTTCGGTGAGTAGCCGAGCGTTCTCGATCGCGATGACCGCTTGGGCGGCGAAGCTTGTCACAAGCGCGATCTGCTTATCGGTGAAAGAACGAACCTCCTGGCGGAACAGCGTGAACGCTCCGATCAACTCGCCCTCTTTCAACATCGGAACGGCAAGGATCGTGCGCACGCCTCCGAGTTCGACGGCGGCAACGGTATCAGGATGACGTTGTTCGGTATAGGCCGGCAGCGCCGCGGCGTCGGCAATTTGAACCGCTGTTTTGGTCGCCAGCATGCGGGCGGCGGCGGCTTGCGCGGTCGGGCGATACGGTGAATGCCGGCGGAATTCGGCGAAGGCCGGCGGCGTATTCATATGCGTCGCAACGATATGCAGCGCCTCGCCGTCCCAACGATAGATATTGCCGAATTTGGCGTCGCAGATGCGCGCCGCGTTCTCCAGCATGCTGGCAAACACCGGCTCAAGATCGCCCGGCGAGCTGGAGATGACCTGCAGCACATCCGCGGTCGCGGTCTGCTGCTCCAGCGATTCGGTGAGGTCGGCAGTGCGCTGGCGCAGCTCGGTCAAGAGCCGCGCGTTCTCGATGGCGATGACCGCCTGGGCGGCAAAGTTTTGCACCAACTCTATCTGCTTTTCCGTAAAAGGACGAACTTCCGAGCGGCCGATACTGACCACTCCAATCAGGTCGTTCCCCTTCAACATCGGCACCGACAGCATTGTTCGTACGCCACCTACTTCAACGGCCGCAACCGTTGCCGGAATGCGATCTATGTAAGCCTGATCTGCAGCCAAATCCGCGATGTGGATAAG
>JASHRY010000235.1 GCA_030037105.1 Xanthobacteraceae bacterium | reverse complement strand
CGCGCAGCATGCCGCGCTCGAATTCGGCGACGAGCAGCGCGCGTGTTTGCGGCTTGCAACCCCGGAGGCTGTCGCGCAGCCGTTCGACGGATCGCCTGTCACTCGTCATGGCACCCACCCGCCTAGACGAGGCCAGCGTTTTTTCTAATCACTTCGCGTTTTTAAGAGGCGTTACACAAAACGTCGGAAATTCAAGGCGATAGCACGGCGATCAGCGGGCTTTTGTCCAGGTACCGTCAGCATTGCGGCACGCGGTGCCGCGCTCGATCTGCGGCACTCCGTCAATAAAGATCGTGTGCGTATAATGCCGGCAGGAAGCGCCGTTGACCTGATAGGCGGGGCCGGGCACGACATTGCCGTAGCGGCCGGATTCCGGGTTGCGCCACGCGACCGGAGCGCCCGAAGGTCCGGTGTCCAGCGCTTGAATCTGCGCCGCATAGGCGCGCCGCTTGTCTTCGTCATCGAGTGCCGCACCGATGCGGTTGCCGATGAAGCCGCCGGCTGCTGTGCCGCCCGCGACGGCTGCGCCGGCCGACGTGCCGCCAACCGTTTTCGGCCCGGTATCGGCCGAGCACGCCGCAACGCCCAACGCCACCACCGCAAACGCAGCGAACCGGATCATCGGCATAGCGTCCCCAAACCCAAGGACGGACGACACAGGCCCTCTGCTTCTCGCCTACGATTGACGACGACGTAGTCGAAAAGCGCCCTTCCCCGCTCCGCGAGGCGGGCGAAAAATAGACTCAACCGCCCGGCAGTGCCAGTTCGGCGCGCAGGCCGCCGATCGGCGCGGTGCCGAGCGTGAGCACGCCGCCATAGAGGCCGGCAAGCTCGACGACGATGGAGAGGCCGAGGCCAGAACCGGGCTTGCTCTCGTCGAGCCGCTGCCCGCGCAGCGCCACCTGTTCGCGCTCCGAGGGAGAAAGGCCGGGCCCATCGTCATCGACGATGATGCGTACGCGCGGCTTGCCGTCGTCGGCGGGGCGATCAGCCACCACTTCGATCGCGACCCGAGACTGCGCCCACTTGCAGGCATTGTCGACCAGATTGCCGATCATCTCCTCGAGGTCCTGCTGTTCGCCGCGAAAATAGGCGTGCTCGGGCAGGTCGACGGCGATAGCGACGTCGCGCTCGCGGTAGAGCTTCTCCATCGTGCGCGCGAGCGCGGTCACCGCTGGAGGAACGTCAATCAGCGTGCCGACGACGGTAAACCGGGCGGCGAGCCGCGCACGCTCGAGCTGGCGCGCCACCTGGTCGCGCATGATCTCGGTCTGCTCGCGCACCTTCTGCGCCAGCGGATCGTCCGCCCGCGCCGCCGCCTCGTTGACGAGAACGGACAACGGCGTCTTCAGCGCGTGGGCGAGATTGCCGACGTGGGTGCGCGCGCGCTCGACGATCTCGCGATTGGCCTCGATCAGCGCGTTGGTCTCGTGCGCCAGCGGATCGATCTCGACCGGAAATTTGCCCTCCAGGTGCTCGGCCCGGCCGGAACGGATCGCCGCCAAGCTTTCCGAAATGCGCTTGAGCGGCGCGAGGCCGAAGCGAACCTGCAAAGCGGTGGTCAAAAGCAGCGCGATGGCGAGCGCGGCAAAGGTCGCGCCGATGACGCGATCGAAGCTCAGCGTCTCGTTATCGATTTCCGACGCATCGCCCGCCACCTCGATCAGAAAGCGGCCGTCGCCGCCGAGATCGATGTTGCGCTCGACCAGGCGCAGCCGCACGTCTTCGGGGCCCACCGCATAGCCCTGCCGGTAGCCGCCCGAGGCGGAGGAATTGTTTTGCGCATGCGGCAAGCGCGGCAGATTCGAGTCCCACAGCGAGCGCGAGGAACGTACTTCCGGCGTCGGCGTATCGAGCCGCGTGACCTGCCAATACCAGCCCGACAGCGGCAGCTCGAACAGCGGTTCGCCGATCGATTGCGGGAACTTATCGTTGCCTTCCTCAGGCGACGCGACGTCGGCGACGAGGGTGCGCAGGTAGACATCGAGACGGCGGTCGAAGGCGCGCTCGACGGCGTGGCGATAGAGCGAGGACAAAACGACGCCGGTGACGATGAGAATGACCACTGTCCAGCCGGTCGCCCAGAGAAACAGGCGAAAGGCGAGCGAGTTAGCGCGCATCGGGCGGGGTGAGCAGATAGCCGAGTCCGCGCACCGTCTGGATCACGTCGACGCAGAGCTTTTTGCGAATGCGGCCGACGAACACTTCGATGGTGTTGGAGTCGCGGTCGAAATCCTGGTCGTAGAGGTGCTCGACCAGTTCGGTGCGGGAAACGACGCGGCCGGTATGGTGCATGAGGTAGGACAGGAGCCGATATTCGTGCGAGGTGAGTTTGACGGGATTGCCGTCGACGGCGACCCGTCCGGTCCGGGTATCGAGGCGCACCGGGCCGCAGGTGAACTCGCTCTTGGCGTGGCCCGCCGAACGGCGCAGCAGCGCCCGCACCCGCGCCAGAACCTCTTCAAGGTGGAACGGTTTGGCGACGTAATCGTCGGCGCCGGCGTCAAAACCCTGCACCTTGTCGCTCCAGCGATCGCGCGCGGTGAGGACGAGGACCGGCATGGCACGGCCGGCGCGCCGCCAAGCTTCCAGTACCGAGATGCCGTCCATTTTCGGCAGGCCGATGTCGAGGATGACGGCGTCATAGGGTTCGCTCTCGCCGAGGTAGTGGCCTTCCTCGCCGTCGAAGGCGCGGTCGACGACATAGCCGGCGTCGGTCAGCGCGCTCGCGAGCTGGCGATTGAGATCGGGATCGTCCTCGACAACGAGAAGGCGCAAGAAGAACTCCGCTCAAAGTCCGCTGATCAGCGTGCCTTTCACCGCATCGACGGCGAGTCGCATCACTTTGCCATCGCGCGCCAGGACTGTCAGCAGATAGACGAGGCCTTCGGGGCGGCGGCAAAGCCGCGCCCGCACCAAAGTGCCCGCCTCACGACCTCTGACCGCGCGCATGGCGGCGGAGAGGCGGAGCACGGCGCCGCTCTCGACCAGGGCCCGGCGCTCCTTCTGATTGAGGCA
>JASHRY010000035.1 GCA_030037105.1 Xanthobacteraceae bacterium | reverse complement strand
CGTCCGCTCATGCTGAAATAGTTGACGTAGCCGCCGCCGAGCATGGCGGCGAGCGCGCCGCCGACGTCGCTCATCTTCAACCCGAGCTGGGCGGTCTTGTCGCGATCGATGATCACGTTGGATTGCGGATTGTCGATCTTCAGATCGCAATCGAGAAAGATGAAATTTCCGCTCCGCTGCGCCTGCAGCAGGAATTGCTGCGCGATATGGTACAGGCGCTCGAACGGCTCGGTGGTGCCGATCACGAACTGAATGGGCAAGCCGATGCTTCCCGGCAGCGGCGGCGGCTGAAAAGCAACCACCCGAACGCCGGCAATCTTGCTCAACTCTCGTTGCACCACCGGCTGCAGGGCGTTGGAAGACTTCGATCGGAAGTCCCAAGGCTTCAACGCCATGCCCGAGACGACTTCGCCGGGCATGTCGATCTGAAAGACGTGCTCGGTCTCCGGGTGGCGGAAGAAAATCTTGTATACTTCGCGCGCATAGAGTTGCCGTTGCTTGAGCGTGGCGTCCGGCGCGGCGATCGATTGCGCGAGGATGACGCCCTGGTCCTCTTGCGGCGCAAGCTCGGTCTTTGCGGTGATGAACAAAAAGTAGATGCTCGACAGCACGATCAACGCGAATACCACAGTGACCGGCAGGTAGTTCAGGCTGCGATGCAAGCGACGCTCATAGGCGCCTCGCAGCCGGCTGAAGCCGCGGTCGATGTAATAGGTCAGCTTGGCCTCCCAGCCCCGGCGCTCCGGATCGGGGGGCTTGAGCAGGCGCGAGCACAACATCGGCGAAAGCGTCAGCGCCACGATGCCGGAAACGGTGACGGCGCCGACCAGCGCGAACGCGAATTCCGCGAACAGCGCGCCGGTGAGGCCGCTTTGAAAGCCGATCGGCACGTAAACGGCGCCGACAACGACGGTCATGGCGATGATCGGCCAGCCGAGCTCGCGCGCCGCCGCGATGGCGGCGGGAATGGGCGCCACGCCCTCATCGAGATGGCGGCTGACGTTCTCGACCACGATGATGGCGTCATCGACGACGAGACCGATCGCCAGCACCAGCGCCAGCAGGGTCAGCAGGTTGATCGAATAGCCGAGCGCCAGGAGAATAATGAGCGTACCGACGAGCGACAGCGGAATGGCGACGGTCGGTATCAGGGAGGAACGCACCGAACCGAGGAAGATGAAGACGACCAGGGTGACGATGACCAACGCCTCGATCAAACTGAGGACGACCTCATAGATCGCCGCATTCACGAATTCGGTGGAATCGTAGACGATCGCGCCGTTGAGCCCGCGCGGCAGTTGCGCCTTGATCTCCGGCCAGATGCGGCGCACGCCGCGCACCACCTCCAGGAGATTGGCCGCCGGCGCGATCTGGACGCCGATATAGACCGCCTGCTTGCCGTCGAAGCCGACCTCGGTTTCGTAGTCCTCGGCGCCGAGCGTGACGTTGGCGACATCCTTCAAGCGGACGACGGCGCCGTTCGACTGCTTGACGACGAGGTTGCGGAACTCATCGGCCGAATGCAGGCCGGTCGACGCGGTCAGATTGACCTGCACCATTTGGCCCTTGGTAGTGCCGATGCCGGAAATGTAGTCGTTGGCGGCGAGTGCCTGGCTCACATCCGTCGCAGTGAGCCCGTATGCCGCGAGCTTTTGCGGATCGAGCCAAGCGCGCAACGCGAACACCTTCTGGCCGAGCAATTCCGCGGTCTGCACCCCCGGCACAGTCTGCAGCTTGGGCTGCACCACGCGGGTCAGGTAGTCGGTGATCTGGTTGGCGGCGAGCGTGTCGCTGTCGAAGCCGAGATACATGGCGTCGATGGTCTGTCCGATCTTGACGGTGAGGACAGGCTGCTGCGTGCCGGTCGGCAGTTGATTGAGGACCGACGCGATCTTGGTGTTGATCTCGGTCAGCGCCTTGTCGGGCTCGTAGTTGAGCCGCAGATAGATCGTGATCGTGCTGGTGTTGGTCTGGCTGACCGACGTCATGTAGTCGATGCCGTAGGCTTGGGCGATGGCGATTTCGAGCGGCGTGGTGATGAAGCCGGCGACCACGTCGGGATCGGCGCCGTAATAGGTCGTGGTCACCGTCACCACCGCGTTTTCGGTGCGCGGATATTGCAGCACCGGCAGCGCGTAATAGGCGCGAACGCCCAGCACCAGGATCAACAGGCTGACGACCGAAGCGAGCACCGGCCGGCGAATGAAAATGTCGGTGAAATTCATGGCGGCGCGCTTAGCGGTCGATCGGAACCGGCGCCGCGTCCGCCGTCGGCGTCACCGAATTATCGATCAATACCGCCGAGCCGTTGTGCAGCTTGATCTGACCGGCGGTCACCACCATGTCGCCCTCCGCCACGCCCTTGAGCACGGCGACCTGATCGCCGCGCGTCGCCCCGGTGGTGACGAAGGTCTGGCGCGCGATCAATTGCGGCGCGCCGTCAATGCCTTTGTCTTTGCCGCCGCCTTTGCCATCGACGACGACGTAGACCGTGTCGCCATAAGGATTGTAGGTGATCGCCGTCTGCGGCAGCGTGACGTAGTTCTGCGGCGCGCCGGTCGCGATATCCACGGTGGCGTACATTCCGGGCAGCAATTTGTGGTCCGGATTCTGCAACGTCGCGCGGATCTGCACGTTGCGACTGCCGGTATCGACCTTGGGATTGATCGCCGAGATCCTGCCGGCAAAGGTCCGATCCTTGAATGCGTCGACGCGCGCCGTCACCGGTTGACTCAGGCGAATCTGATCGACCACCTGCTGCGGCACGAAGAAATCCAGGAAAATCGGATCGAGCTCCTGCAACGTCACGATGACCGTTCCCGGGCCCAGATATTGTCCGAGATCCACGGCGCGAATGCCGAGGTGGCCGGCAAACGGCGCGCGCAGAAACTTCTTGTCGAGGATGGCCTGCTGCTGCGCCACCTGCGCTTTGGCGTTTTTCAGATTCGCGGCGTCGGTATCGAGGGTGGCCTGGCTCACCGCCTGCAACTTGAACTGCTTCTGATCGCGCTCATAGGTGATTTCGCTCAATTCCGCCATCGCCTGCAACGATTCGAGCTTGGCGACATCGTCGGCGGCGCGCAGCTTGAGCAGCAACGCGCCCTTCTCCACGTCGTCGCCGGACTTGAATAAGATCGAATCGACGACGCCGGAGACTTCGAGTGACAGATCGGCGCCCTTGACCGCGCGCAACGAGCCGACCGCCTCGATCTTCGGCTGCCATTCGCTGTAGGCGGCCCGCGCGGCCGAGACGGTCTGCGGCGGCGAACTCGCGGCGGTGATGAATTTCCTGATCATGGCGGCCTTGAACGCCTGGAATCCGAAGATTGCGCCGAACACGATGGCGACCGCCACGAGCATGATCACCATGCGTTTGATCATTCATTGGGCTCCGTTGTGGCGGATGGGAACGATGTCGCTGGCGGCCTGGACGATTTGCGGCTCGGGGCTCAGCGGATCGGGCAGCACATCGATGCGGTTCCACCAGCCGCCGCCCAGCGCCTGGAACAGGGCCGCGGTATCGGCAAAACGGGCGGCCTGGGCCTGCACCAAAGCGAGCCGCGCCTGCTCATAGCTGCGCTGCGCGTTGAGCAGGGTGAGATAGGCGATGGCGCCGAGGCGATACTGGCTGCGCGACAAATCAAACGTGGCCAATGCCGCACTCACGGCGTGCTGCTGCGCCTTGAGCGTGGCGGCGTCCAATTGCAGCGCGCGCAGCACGTCGGCGACGTTCTGAAAAGCCCCGAGCACCGTATTGCGATATTGGCCTTGCGCCGTGTCGAATGCCGCCTCGGCGGCGCGCTGCTGGTGCAGGAGAGTAAAGCCGTGGAAGAGCGGCTGCGTGCCGCTCGCCGCGAGACTCCAGATCATGGTGCCGGGCGTGAACAAGCTCGCCGTCGTCAGCGCGGCGGTGCCGTAGTCGGCGGTAAGAGTGAATTGCGGCAGCCGCGCGGCGGTGGCGACGCCGATTTGCGCGCTGGCTTGATGCAATTGCGCTTCGGCCGCGCGCACGTCCGGGCGTTGCAGCACGAGCTGCGAGGGCAGGCTGAGCGGAAGAGCGGTCGGCAGGTGGAACGAGGCGAGCGTCAAATGATCGCCGTGCACGTCGTTCGGAAAATGGCCGATCAACGCCAGCAGCACATGATGCTGCTGTTCGAGTTGCTTGCGCAGCGGCGGCAAGCTCGCTTGCGTCGTCGCCACTTCCGATTCCTGGGTGAGCACGTCGGCGCGGGTGGCGGCGCCGACCTCGAATTGATGGCGCACGACTTCGAGCTGGTCGCTCTCCGCCTTAATGATGTCCTCCGTCGCCCCGATCTGGCCGCGCAGCGAGGCTTCCTGGACCGCCGCCGTCACCACGTTCGCGGTGAGCGTCAAATATGTCGCCTCAAGTTCGAAGCGCTGATATTCGGCGAGCGCTGCACTGGCTTCGATCTGTCGCCGTTGTCCGCCGAAAACATCCGGCGCGTAAGAGACGTTCACGGTGGCCTGATAGAGATTGAAGGTCTCCGGGCCGCCGGGCAGGCCGAATTCCGCCAGCGAGAATTGCTGGCGCGTCGCCGACGCGTTGGCATCGACGCTCGGCAACAGCTTGCCGCCGGCGGCGTAAAGGTTCTCCTTTGCCTGCCACAGCGCCGCTTGCGCCGCCTGCAGGCTCGGATTGGCGCGCAAGGCTTCGGCGATCAAGCTGTCGAGCTCCTTCGAATGAAACACCTTCCACCAGTCGGCCGGGATGTCGCGACCGGCGACAAATCGCTGCGCCGCCCCCCCGGCCACGGGGACCGACACGGTCGCCGCCGGTCGGACCTCGGGGGTATAGCCGGCGCCGGTCGGAGCAGCGGGCGGGTGAAAGTCAGGACCGACCGCGCAAGCCGATAAGGCGACCACAGCCGACGCCGTGCCGGCCGCCCTCACAGCGAAAAAGCCAAAATAAGCCAAAAACTTGGCTTCCCGTGCGCCGGCCGGCCAGCGACGGCGCCACCACAACTGCCCCAACCGGATTCGCACGTGTCCACCCTTAACAAAGTGAGACTAGTTATTTACTATCCAGTTAGTCAATAACTTGACTTTCTGTGCCGGCGGAGCCTTGTCGCCCCATGACCGACCTGATCGAAGCGCGCACGGAAACGCGACGTCGGCGCAAGGCCGAGCGTCCGCAGGAAATCCTGGAAGCCGCGTTCCACGAGTTCTCGCGCAACGGCTACGCCATGACCACGCTCGATCAGATCGCTGAGCGCGCCGGCGTGACCAAGGGCACGATCTACGTCTATTTCGAGAACAAGGAGCACCTGTTCATTTCGATGGTGCGCGAGCTGATGAAGGCGACGCTCGACACCGTGCAGGACATGTTCGAGCGCCATGAAGGGTCGACCACCGACCTCTTGCGAGCGCAGTTCAGCTTCATCTACGAGCACATCGTCGAGGACCGGCGCCGACGCGAGGTGGTGCGCATGCTGATCGCCGAAGCCTCGCGCTTCCCGGCGCTGGCCGACCGGTATCACGAGGAAATCCATCGGCCGTGCATGGAGTTGCTCAAGCGGACGATCCGGCGCGGCATGGACCGCGGCGAGATCAGTCAATCGGCGGTAACCGAATGCCCGCTGGTGATCATCGCCCCCATTGCGCTGGTCGACCTGTGGATGATGATGTTCGATGAGCGCCATCCGCTCGACCTGAAGGCGTACTTCCACGCCCATCTCGATCTGGTGATCAACGGATTGCTGACGAAGTAGCCTCGGCCTGCGCCCGACCAACCGGCGGACGTCCGCGTCCCATATGAGTCCTCCGCCGCGACGGTTGCCGGCCGCTCCGGGCTATCGGCATGCGGCCCGGTGTCGCGCGCCGCCATGCTGTCGTCGCGCCTGTGATCCGCCACGCTCACAGGGCGGGAATTTGCTCGGCACAAAGACGCGCCGAGCAGTTCAGCCCGGGAACGAGCACGCTCGGCGGCGCGTCGATCAATCGCGATTCGCCTTCGGCATCGAGGAAAAGTGAAGGTCTCCGTTTAACCTACCGGAGGGTGACAGGTTGACTTTCGTGCATTCGAACCTATGTTTCGCGCCAGAAGCAAAGCAGATTCGAT